>NZ_JBSFTY010000072.1:0-44587 GCF_053591515.1 Streptomyces sp. NPDC003011 | reverse complement strand
CGGTTACATTCCGAACCCGGAAGCTAAGCCTTACAGCGCCGATGGTACTGCAGGGGGGACCCTGTGGGAGAGTAGGACGCCGCCGAACAATTCTTGAGAAAACCCCCGTGCCTTTCGGCACGGGGGTTTTCTGCGTTTACAGCCCTTAGGGCGGGCGAGCCGCCCTCTGTATTAGAGGCGGCCCGCTGCCTTCAGTGCCAGATAGGCATCTGCCAGTGCCGGGGCCAGATCGTCGGGTGTTGCGTCGACGACTGTCACGCCGTGCCGGCGGAGTTGTTCGGCGGTGCGGTGGCGTTCGGTGTGGGCCTGGGCGGCGGCTGCGGCCTCGTAGACGGCGTCAGTGCTTCCCCGTCCTTTGGCCATGCGGGCGATGTGAGGGTCGGCGACCGACGCCAGCAGGACGGTGTGGCGCTGGGTGAGCTGGGAGAGGACGGGCAGCAGGCCCTCTTCGACCGGAGCCGCATCGAGGGTCGTGAGCAGCACGATCAGGGAGCGGCGCGGAGCCGCTTTGAGCGCGGTGGCGGCGAGGCCTCGGGCGTCTGTCTCCACCAGCTCCGGTTCCAGCGTGGCCATCGCGTTGACCAGGGACGGGAGGACGTCGCCGGCCGTGCGGCCCTGGACGAGGGCCCGTACGCGGCGGTCGTAGGCGAGCAGGGCGACGCGGTCACCCGCGCGGGACGCCAGAGCAGCCAGGAGCAGGGCCGCGTCCATGGAGGCGTCGAGGCGTGGGGCGTCGCCCACGCGGCCCGCGGAGGTGCGGCCGGTGTCGAGGACGAGAAGGATGTGGCGGTCGCGTTCGGGGCGCCAGGTGCGTACGGCGACCGTGGTCTGGCGGGCTGTGGCGCGCCAGTCGATGGAGCGGGTGTCGTCGCCGGGAACGTACTCGCGAAGGCTGTCGAATTCCGTGCCTTCGCCTCGGGTGAGCACGCTGGTGCGGCCGTCCAGTTCGCGCAGGCGGGCCAGCTTGGACGGCAGGTGCTTGCGGCTGGTGAACGGGGGCAGGACGCGGACCGTCCAGGGGACCTGGTGGGTGCCCTGGCGGGAGAGGAGGCCGAGCGGGCCGTAGGAGCGGATGGTCACGCGGTCCGTCTGGCGGTCGCCGCGGCGGGTGGGGCGTAGACGGGTGGTCACGCGGCGGCGTTCGCCCGCGGGGACCGTCAGACGGTGGCGGGAGGCGGCGACCTCCGTGCCGGGCTGCCAGCTGCTGGGGGGCCAGGCGTCGCGGAGGTGGGCGCGGAGCGGGCGGCGGGACGGGTTGGTGACCGTGAGGGTGACGTCGGCGGTGTCGCCGAGGCGTGCGGAGGTGTCGCCGGAGCGGGTCAGCCCGAGCCGTCGTACGGGTGCGGCCAGGGCGAAGTCGCAGGCGCAGGCGATGGCCAGGGGTGCGTTGACGGCGAGGATGCCCGTCCAGCTGGGTTCCCAGATGCCTACGGGGAGGGAACCCAGGGCTGCGAGGAAGGCGGCGCGTCCGGTGAGTGCCATCAGCGGGGGACGGGGACGTGGGCGAGGATCGCGTTGATGACGGAGTCGGCCGTCACGCCCTCCATCTCGGCTTCCGGGCGGAGTTGTACGCGGTGGCGGAGGGTGGGGAGGGCGAGGGCCTTGACGTCGTCGGGGGTGACGTAGTCGCGGCCGGTCAGCCAGGCCCAGGCGCGGGCCGTGGCGAGCAGGGCCGTCGCGCCGCGCGGGGACACGCCGAGGGTGAGGGAGGGCGATTCGCGGGTGGCCCGGCAGATGTCGACGACGTAGGCGGTGATTTCCGGGGAGATCGTCGTCTTGGCGACCGCGGCGCGGGCCGCTTCCAGGTCGGCGGGGCCCGCGACGGGGCGCACGCCGGCGGCGCGCAGGTCCCGCGGGTTGAAGCCCTCGGCGTGGCGGGTGAGGACGGCGATCTCGTCCTGGCGGGAGGGCAGCGGGATCGTGAGCTTGAGGAGGAAACGATCCAGCTGGGCTTCGGGGAGGGGATAGGTGCCCTCGTACTCGACGGGGTTCTGGGTGGCGGCGACCAGGAACGGGTCGGGGAGCGGGCGCGGGGTGCCGTCGACCGTGACCTGGCGTTCCTCCATGGCCTCCAGGAGGGACGACTGGGTCTTCGGCGGGGTGCGGTTGATCTCGTCGGCCAGAAGGAGGTTGGTGAAGACCGGGCCGGGCTGGAAGGAGAACTCGGCGCTGCGGCTGTCGTAGACCAGGGAGCCGGTCACGTCGCTCGGCATCAGGTCGGGGGTGAACTGGACGCGTTTGGTGTCGAGTTCGAGCGCGGACGCGAGGGCGCGGACGAGCAGCGTCTTGGCGACTCCGGGGACTCCTTCCAGGAGAACGTGTCCGCGGCACAGGAGGGCGACGACGAGGCCGGTCACGGCGGGATCCTGGCCGACCACGGCTTTGGCGATCTCGGCGCGCAGGGCTTCCAGGGAGGCGCGGGCGGCGCCCGGATCCCCGGTGTGCCCGGCGTTGTCAGTGGTCGGGTCCATCATGGACGGCGTACCTCTCTTTCGAGGGCGTCGAGTTGGTCGGTGAGGGAGATGAGGGCCGCGTCGTCGCTGGGCGGCGGGCCGAAGAGGAGCGAGTGCATGGCCTGGCCGTCTCCGGGGCTGTGGAGGTGGGCGGACAGGGCGGGGAGAAGGGCCTCGGGCGTGTGTGCCTGGGTCGTGGGGATGCCTACCAGGGGGGCGAGGCGCGTGCGCGTGGTGGAGCGAAGAGCGGCGGCCGCGCGGTCGCGGGCGTTCGCCTTGCGGTAGAGGCGGGCACGGCCTTCGACGGTTTCGGAGGCGCGGATCGCCACGGGGAGTCTTTCGGGCACGAGCGGGCCGAGTCGGCGTGCCCGCCAGAGGGCGGCGAGGGCCGCGGCGATGAAGAGCTGCAGCGTGCCCCAGAGCCAGCCCGAGGGGAGCAGGTCGAAGAAGCCCTTTTCGTCGTCCGGGTCGGCGGCGGCGGTGTCGGAGAGCGAGGGGAGGTACCAGACCAGATGGGGGCGGGAGCCGAGGAGTTGGAGGGCGAGCGAGGCGTTGCCCTGCTCGTCGAGGGTGTCGTTGTGGAGGATGTCGGGCGCGCCGAGTGCGACGGTGTCGCCGTCCCCGGACGGGTCCGGGAGGCGCACCAGGGTGGCCAGGCGCTCGCTGGGGTAACACTCGTCGGCGCCGGGGCGGGTGACGGTGTAGCGGATTCCGCCGGTGTCGGCCCTGCCCGCGCGCCGGGCGGCGGGCAGCGCGCAGGCGGGGGAGAGCGTGGAGTCGAGGCTGGTGGCGGGGTTCGCGACGATGCCGGGGGCGAGCCGTTCCACGGACCAGCCGCCTGCGGCGACGAGGACGGTGCGGCCTCCGGAGCCGGTCGTCGCGGCACGCAGCTCGTCCTGCTGCCTCTCGGTCAGCAGGTCGGGCACGGCGACCAGGAGAGTGGTGTCCGGCCCGGCCGCGGTGCGCGCCTCGGCGAGCGTGGTGACCACCCGGGTGGAGACACCTCGGTCGGCGAGGAGTTCGGCCACCGCGCGGCTGCCGTAGGGGTCGGCGGAGCGGGGGTCGAGACTGCCGTGGTGGGCGTCGGAGCGGATCGCGGCGATCGCGACCGCCCCCGCCAGGAGGATCACGAGGGCGAGGACGACGCCTCGCGCGCGGGTCCACACCTGACGGGCGGTGGGCGAGGCCGAGGTGGACGGGAGCGTGGCCCCGGTGGTCATTCGGCGGCTCCCCGGCGGGCGTTGTGGGCCGCGCTGTTGCTGCTGCTCGCCAGCTGCGGTTTTGTGCGCTCCAGGTCACGGTCGAGCTCGGCGATGCGGTGGTACGACTGCTCGCCGGCCCTTCGGCCGCCGTACGTCACGTCGTCGAAGTCCCTGGCGGCGGTGCGCAGCCGGTCCGCTCGGGAGGGCAGGGCGCGGCCGGCTTCCACGGCTGCCTCGTCGGCGGTGCGGCCGGGGCGGGCGTCGAGCAGGGCGCGTTCCTCCAGGGAACGGACGATGGCCCGCATGCGTTCCTGGACGGCCTGGTTCCAGTGGCCCTGGGCCGCGTGCGCCTCGGCGGCGGCCCGGTGTTCGGCGGCGCTGCGGGGACGGTCGTCGAACAGTGCGGGGGCGGAGGCCGGCTCGCGGCGCGGGGTGCCCAGGCGCCACCACAGGGCGCCCAGGGCCGCGAGGACGGTCACGATGACGACGACCAGGCCGAGCGGTCCGCCGGGGGTCGCGGCCGAGGCGGCGTCGAGGATCTCGCCGACCCAGTCCCAGAACGCGTTCAGGGCGCGCTCGAACAGGCCGGGGTCGTCCTGGTGGTACATCCGCTTGGACAGTTCGCGCCGGGCCGCCTCCCCCGCGGGGCCGCGCGGGACCGTCAGCGGTGGCGCGTCGTCCGAGCGCGGGAGTGACAGGACGGACGCGGTGTCGGCGGCGCGCGTCGCGGCGCGTACGAGGGTGTCGCCGGCGCGCAGCGCGAGCTGTACCGCCGAGTCGGCCGTGTGCTGCGGCGCCGGTACCGCTGTGAGAACTCCCCCCGCCAGGTTCACCGCATCAGCTCCCGGGGGTGGGGCCGTAGCCCTGGACGCCGGCGGCGCGGGCCAGGTCGAGGTCGAGGGCCTCGCGGCGGATGCGCTGGTCGACGTAGAGGAGCACGGTGACGCCCGCCGTGATCGGGAACGTGATCATGGAGCCGATCACCGAGCCGATGCCGCTGACGATGAGGAAGGTCCAGCCGAGCTCGCCGGTGCCGTTCAGGAAGCCGCCGATGCCGTCGCCGCTGACCGCGGCGGCGAGGAAGGTGAAGGGGAGGATCACGATCGCCGCGACGATGTTCGCGATGATCCCGGCGAGCAGCTGGATGCCGAACATCCGCCACCAGGAGCCGCGGACCAGCTTCGCCGAGCGGCTCATCGACTTGGTGATGCTCTGCTTCTCCAGCATCAGGGCAGGCGTGGCCAGGGAGAAACGGACCATCAGCCACACGGCCACGATGCCCGCGCCCAGGCCGCCCAGTACGGCGAGTACGGCGCCTCCCGTGCCCTGGCCCGAGGCGGCCAGGAGGATGCCGGGCACCGTGCCCGCGAGGACGATGGAGACCGCGATGAGCGGCAGCAGGAGGATCAGGCCGGACAGCTTCAGCACCTGGGGGCGGGCGTCGCGCCAGGCCTCGCCGATGGTGACCGACTTGCCGAGCACCGCGCGGCTGGTGACGGTCGTGAGCAGCGCGGTCGCGGCGACCGTGCCGACCAGCGAGATCAGGAAGACGACACCGGAGCCGAGCATGGCCTCGCCCAGGGCGCGGGTGAGCTCGCCGAGCGTGGCGCTCGGATCGTTGAGCGCCTCGGTGTTGGCGGTGTCGTTCAGGACGAGGCCCTGAAGCAGGATGACGACGATCTCCGTGAGGACGGCGACGGTCAGGGAGATCCCGAGGACCGTGCGCCAGTAGGTGCGCATGGTGGAGACCGCGCCGTCGAGGATCTCGCCGACGCCGAGCGGACGCAGGGGGATCACGCCGGGCTTGGCCGCGGGCGGCGGGCCTCCCCAGCCGCCGTACCCGCCGGGAGGGCCGTAGGCGCCTCCCCAGCCGCTGTAGCCGCCGGGTCCGCCGGGCGGGCCGTAGCCGCCGGGGCCGGCCGGCGGCGGGGGGCCCCAGCCCGGGCCGGGCGGCGGGGGTGGCGGCGGAGCCTGGCCCGGGGCCGTGGGGCCCGTGGGCGCGGACCACTGGGCGGGCGGCGGCTGCTCCTTGGACCACTGCGAGCCGGGGCCCTGCGGGGCCTGTCCGGGCTGCGCTGCCGGCTGCTCCGTGGGGTCCTGGGCACCGGGGCGGTCGGTGGGCTCGGGGGAGCCGGACGCGCCGGGCTGCTGCCCGTCGGACGGGGCGGATCCGGGCGAGGCCCAGCCCGGAGTGTCGTTCATCGTCGCTCCTTCACGGTGCCCGTCCGCGGTCGCGGCGGCAGGTTGGCAGCCATCGTGCCATGGGGTGGTCGCCGAGTGACCAGCCGCGGTATGGGCTGCACACCTTCAATTGTGAGCTGGATAAGGGGCAGACTGATCGCATGGCTGATCAGTACGCGCAAACCGCCGAGAACAGCAGGCCGACAGAACTGCCGGCGATCCGCTGGGAAGAACCACCTGAAGGTCCCGTACTGGTGCTTCTCGACCAGACGAGGCTGCCGGCCGAGGAGGTCGAACTGGTCTGTACGGACGCATCCGCGCTGGTGGAGGCGATCCGGTCGCTCGCTGTGCGCGGGGCACCGCTGCTCGGCATCGCGGGGGCGTACGGCGTCGCGCTCGCCGCCGCGCGCGGATTCGAGGTGGACGACGCCGCGGCCGCCCTGGCGGGTGCGCGTCCCACCGCTGTGAACCTGGCCGTCGGGGTGCGCAGGGCGCACGCGGCGTACCGGGCCGAGCTCGGCAAGGGCGGAGACGCCCGGCAGGCCGCCGAGGCGGCGCTGGCCGCGGCACGCCGGCTCCACCAGGAGGACGCCGAGGCGAGCGCCCGGATGGCCGAGCGCGGGCTGGCGCTGTTGGACGAGCTGTTGCCCGGTGGCGGGCACCGGATCCTCACCCACTGCAACACGGGCTCCCTGGTGTCGGGCGGTGAGGGAACGGCGTTCGCGGTGGCGCTGGCGGCGCATCGCGCGGGGCAGCTCAGGCGCCTGTGGGTGGACGAAACGCGTCCGTTGCTGCAAGGTGCTCGCCTGACGGCGTACGAGGCGGCTCGCAGCGGTATGGCGTACACCTTGCTGACCGACAACGCGGCGGGCTCGCTGTTCGCGGCCGGAGAGGTGGACGCGGTGCTGATCGGTGCGGACCGCATCGCCGCCGACGGTTCGGTGGCGAACAAGGTGGGGAGCTACCCGCTCGCTGTGCTCGCGCGGTACCACCATGTCCCGTTCATCGTGGTGGCGCCCGTGACGACAGTGGATCCGGACACGCCGGACGGGGCTTCCATCGAGGTCGAACAACGTCCCGGTCATGAGGTGACCGAGCTCACAGCACCCCAGGTGCCGGTGGCGGGAGCGGAAGCGGGAGGCGGGATTCCGGTGGCACCCCTGGGGACCCAGGCGTACAACCCGGCGTTCGACGTGACGCCGCCCGAGTTGGTGACGGCGATCGTCACCGAGGAAGGCGTCGTTTCGCCCGTGACGGCTGAGGCGCTTGCGGAGCTGTGTGCC
The DNA here is from genome assembly GCF_053591515.1 of Streptomyces sp. NPDC003011. Classification (NCBI taxonomy): domain Bacteria; kingdom Bacillati; phylum Actinomycetota; class Actinomycetes; order Kitasatosporales; family Streptomycetaceae; genus Streptomyces; species Streptomyces sp. NPDC003011. Next base: position 37,468 of record NZ_JBSFTY010000072.1, on the reverse strand, counting down.
AGGTCACGCCAGGTAACGATTAGCTAATGGGATGATGTCGTTTATGAAGGGACGAGTCCTTGTCGTCGACGACGACACCGCACTGGCCGAGATGCTCGGCATTGTGCTGCGTGGTGAAGGTTTTGAGCCGTCTTTTGTAGCCGACGGCGACAAGGCGCTGGCCGCTTTCCGTGAGTCCAAGCCCGACCTCGTGCTGCTCGATCTGATGCTGCCGGGCCGGGACGGTATCGAGGTGTGCCGCCTGATCAGGGCGGAGTCCGGGGTGCCGATCGTGATGCTCACGGCCAAGAGCGACACCGTCGATGTCGTGGTGGGCCTGGAATCGGGTGCCGACGACTACATCGTGAAACCGTTCAAGCCGAAGGAGCTGGTGGCCCGGATCCGGGCGCGGCTGCGGAGGTCCGAGGAACCGGCGCCCGAGCAGCTCGCCATAGGCGATCTGGTCATCGACGTGGCCGGTCACTCCGTGAAGCGGGACGGGCAGTCGATCGCGCTGACCCCGCTGGAGTTCGATCTGCTGGTCGCGCTGGCCCGCAAGCCGTGGCAGGTGTTCACCCGGGAGGTGCTTCTGGAGCAGGTGTGGGGCTACCGGCACGCGGCTGACACCCGGCTGGTGAACGTGCATGTGCAGCGGCTGCGTTCCAAGGTCGAGAAGGACCCGGAGCGGCCGGAGATCGTGGTGACCGTCCGTGGTGTGGGATACAAGGCAGGACCCAGCTGACATGTCCGAGGACAGTGCCGCTTCGTCGCCCGGGCGGACCGGGGCGCGCGCGGAGCGGCCTGTCGGCCGGAAGACGGCAGGCTCCCGTTGGGGGCGCTTCTTCGAGGGCGGGTTGCTGCAGGGCGGAGTCCAGGGCAGTCCGGTCCTGCGCCTGTTCGTGCGCTGGGTGCGCCGGCCGCTGCTGCCCGTCATGCGGCTGTGGCGGCGCAACATCCAGCTCAAGGTCGTCGTCACGACGCTGCTGATGTCGCTGGGCGTCGTGCTGCTGCTCGGGTTCGTCGTGATCGGGCAGGTGCGCAACGGGCTGCTGGACGCCAAGGTGAAGGCCTCGCAGAGCCAGGCCACCGGAGGGTTCGCGGTGGCCAAGCAGAAGTCCGACGAGGCGGCGGCCGGCACCGGCGACGACGGCGCCCCGGTGGACGACCGTACCGAGCAGAACGTCATCCAGTGGATGAGCGACCTGGTGGAGTCGCTCTCCAGCGGCGGCCAGGGCGCTTTTGACGTGGTGACGCTCCCCGCCGCGGGCGACGACAGCGGCGGCGGGCGCGGACCGCGCGCCTCCGGTGACGTCGACTGGTCGGCCAGCGTGCCCGAGGACCTGCGTGAGCGCGTCGACGGCAGTACGGCGCCGGCGCAGAGCTACACGCGGATCACCTACGACAGGTCCTCCGACAAGGCGTCCCAGCCCGCCCTCGTCATCGGCAAGCAGGTCAACGACCCGAACGGCGACCCGTACCAGCTGTACTACCTCTTCCCGCTCACCCAGGAGGAGAAGTCGCTCAGCCTGGTCAAGGGGACCCTCGCGACGGCCGGTCTCTTCGTCGTCGTCCTCCTCGGGGCCATCGCCTGGCTCGTGGTGCGGCAGGTCGTCACCCCGGTGCGGATGGCGGCCGGGATCGCCGAGCGGCTGTCCGCGGGGCGCTTGCAGGAACGGATGAAGGTCACCGGCGAGGACGACATCGCCCGGCTCGGTGAGGCCTTCAACAAGATGGCGCAGAACCTCCAGCTCAAGATCCAGCAACTGGAGGACCTGTCGCGGATGCAGCGGAGGTTCGTGTCGGACGTGTCGCACGAGCTGCGCACGCCGCTGACGACCGTGCGGATGGCTGCCGACGTCATCCACGACGCGCGCGTGGACTTCGATCCGGTGACCGCACGGTCGGCCGAACTGCTCGCCGACCAGCTGGACCGGTTCGAGACGCTCCTCGCGGACCTGCTGGAGATCAGCCGCTTCGACGCGGGCGCGGCGGCGCTGGAGGCCGAGCCGATCGACCTCAGGGAGGTCGTACGGCGGGTCGTCAGCGGGGCCGAGCCGCTCGCCGAACGCAAGGGGACGACGGTGCGGGTGGTCGGCGACCAGCAGCCCGTCGTCGCCGAGGCGGACGCCCGGCGGGTGGAGCGGGTGCTGCGCAACCTGGTCGTCAACGCCGTGGAGCACGGCGAGGGCAAGGACGTCGTCGTCAAGCTCGCCGCGGCGGGCGGGGCGGTCGCGGTCGCGGTGCGTGACTACGGGGTCGGGCTCAAGCCCGGCGAGGCGACTCGCGTCTTCAGCCGCTTCTGGCGGGCCGACCCGGCACGCGCGCGTACCACCGGCGGTACCGGGCTGGGGCTGTCCATCGCCCTGGAGGACGCGCGGCTGCACGGCGGCTGGCTGCAGGCGTGGGGCGAGCCGGGCGGCGGGTCGCAGTTCCGGCTGACGCTGCCGCGGACGGCGGACGAGCCGCTGCGGGGCTCCCCGATACCGCTGGAGCCGAAGGACTCGCGCCGCCATCGCGGACTCAGCGACGCCGGGCTGCCGCGCGGAGGCGGGGAGAAGCGGGCCACCGTGCCCGCCCAGCCGGCGGGTGACCAGACGCCGTCGCGGGATCCGATCGCGCCGCGGCCGGCCACCGTGGCGCCCACGGCCGATCCCACGGCGCTGCCGGGCAGCGGCGCGCGCGTGGTGCCCCGGCCGGCCTCGGGCGTGCGCCGGCCCGAGACGCCCGTCGGTGACGGGTCTCGGGGCGGGAGCGGACGTGGCCCGGACACCGGGCCGGAGCATCCGCCGGCGGCCTCTTCGCAGACCGCGCCGGCGGAGTCGTACGAGCAAGGGGAGGCATTTCGTGGGCGCTGACCGCAAGGGGAGCGCTCGGCGCGGACCGGGGCGGACGATGGCGTACGCCGCCTGTGGCGTCGTACTGCTGGCGGGGTGCGCCTCGATGCCGGACAGCGGGGATCTGCGCGGTGTCGAGTCCACGCCGCGCCAGGACACGCAGGTGCGGGTCTTCGCCATGCCGCCGCAGGAGGACGCGCGGCCCAACGCGATCGTGCAGGGTTTCCTGGAGGCGCTGACCAGCGATGATCCGCACTACGAGACGGCCAGCAAGTACTTGACCGCCGAAGCCGCGCAGACCTGGGAGCCGGAGCGGTCCACCACGGTGCTCGCCGAAGGGCCGGGCATCGAGGTCGAGCCCGATGTCAGCCGGGAGGAGACCGGCGACTACCTGTTCACGCTGACCGGCACCAAGGTCGCCACCGTGGACGCGCAGCAGTCGTACGCACCCACCGACGGGGACTACCAGCAGTCGGTGCACCTGGTGCGGGACCAGAAGACCGAACAGTGGCGCATCGACGAACCGCCGCAGGGCGTCGTCATGGGCAAGTCGGACTTCCAGCGCAACTACGTCTCCGTCAACAAGTACTACTTCGCCTCGCACGCACCCGGGGGGACGCCCCCGCAGACCGTGGCGGTCGCCGACCCGGTGTACGTGCGCAAGCGGGTGGATCCCATGACGCAGATGGTCCGGTCCCTGTTCAGCGGGCCCACGACCTGGCTCGGGCCGGTCGTCAGGTCGAGCTTCCCCACCGGGACTCAGCTGCAGAAGGGCGTCACCTCGCTGACGCCCGACGACCGGAGCAAGCTGACCGTGCCGCTGAACGACAAGGCCGCCCGGGTCGGTGCGCCCGTGTGCAGCGAGATGGCGGCCCAGATCCTGTTCACCTTGAAGAACCTCACGCCGGCGGTGGACGAGGTCGCGCTCGAGGCGGGCGGCAAGCAGTTGTGCACGCTCACCGAGGGCGGGGCCGACTCCGTCGCCGCGCGGGGCTCGGTGCGGCATCCCGAGTATCTGTACTTCGTCGACGGCAAGCGCCGGCTGGTGCGGATCCCGGCCGACAGCGACGGTACGAAGCCCGATCCGGTGCCGGGGGCGCTGGGCGAGGGCGACAAGCAACTGCAGTCGGTGGCGGTGTCGCGCGACGAGCACAAGGCGGCCGGCGTCGGCATCGACGGCAAGGCGCTGTACGTGGGGTCGCTGGCGTCGGGCGGATCGCTCGGGGAGCCCGTGCTCAGCAGCGGGGGAGCGACGGCCGACGACCGGCTGACCACGCCGAGCTGGGACGCGGAGGGCGACCTGTGGGTGGCCGACCGCGATCCCGGCAACGCGCGGCTGCTGGTGCTGGAGGACGGCGCGGGCGAGCCGCTCACCGTGGACGCGCCGGGACTGGACGGGCGTGTCAAGGACGTCCGGGTGGCCGCCGACGGGGTGCGGATCGCACTCGTCGTGGAGAAGGGCGACCGGCAGTCGCTGTTCATCGGGCGGATCGAGCGCGGCGAGCGGACGAGCGCCAGGCCGTCCGTCTCGGTGCAGGAACTGCGGTCCGCCACTCCGGAGCTGGAGGAGGTCACGGCCATGTCGTGGGCCGGGGACAGCCGACTCGTGGTGGTCGGACGCGAGCAGGGCGGGGTGCAGCAGATGCGGTACGTCCAGGTCGACGGCTCCACGCCGGAGGGACCGCCGCCGGCGGCGCTGACGGGCGTGAAGGAGATCGCCGCGTCCGAGGACGACCAGGTGCCGTTGGCGGCGTACTCGGAGGACGGGATCGTGCGGCTGCCGTCCGGGGCGCAGTGGCAGAAGGTCGACGCGGACGGGACCGCGCCGGTCTATCCGGGGTGAGCCGGATCGGCCGGTGAGCCGGACCGGCCGGTGACGTGGGCGACCAGTGACGTGGGCGACCGGTGATTCGAGCGGCCGTTTTCGCCGGGGTACGGCTCCGGCGGGGGCGGCCGTTCCGCTGTGCGGTGGCCGGTGGGCCCGGTGGGCCAGTGGCCGGGGGCCGGGGGCTGTGCTGGTCACTGCTGCGGCACCGGCTGTGCGTGGTACCGGCCGGAGTTGTCCACAGGCGGTTGTCCACAGGGGTGGCCGGGACGCGTCGGTGCGGGCACAGTGGTGGGCATGCGGGGGTGGTGGCAGGACCTCACCGACCTGGTGCTGCCGACCGAGTGCGGAGGCTGCGGGCGGCCACGCACGGTGCTCTGTCCGGAGTGCCGTGCGGCCCTGAGCGGGGCCGTACCGCGTCGGGTACGACCGGTGCCGCAACCACCGGGTCTGCCGGTCGTGCACGCGGCGGCACGGTACGCGGACGAGGTGCGGGCGGTTTTGCTGGCGCACAAGGAACGGGGTGCGCTGGCGCTCGCGGCGCCGCTCGGAGTGGCGCTGGCGGGCGCCGTGTGCGCGGGGGTGCGGGAGGCCGGCGCGTGGACCGGCGACGGTGGGCGGGCGGGCCTGCGGGGCGCCGACGGGCGGGCCGGCCGGGATGCGCGGATCGGGGCGCCGGACGTAGGGGCCGGGATCGGCGGCGGTGGTGGGTGGGGCGGGCGGCCGGCGGGGTCGCGGGACGGGGCGGTGTGGGGCGGCGGGGCCGTGGTGCTTGTGCCCGTGCCGTCCGCGCGACGGACGGTTCGGGCGCGGGGACATGATCCGGCGCGGCGGATCGCGCTCGCGGGGGCGCGTGCGTTGCGGCGGGCCGGGACACCGGCGCGGGTGGCCGCGGTGTTGCGGCAGCGCCGGGAGGTGGCCGACCAGGCGGGGCTCAACTCCCGCCAGCGGCTGGAGAACCTCGCGGGCGCGCTGGTGGTCGTGCCGGGCGGGGAACGGCTGCTGGCCGGCGGTCCGGTGGTGCTCGTCGACGACCTGATGACGACCGGGGCGTCCCTGGCGGAGGCGGCGCGTGCGGTGCGGGAGGCGTCGGCGGGGGAGACGGAGGGAGCGGCGTCGGGCGGTGGGGTGGCGTACGGGCGTCCGGTGGCGTACGGGGATGTGGTGCGTGGGCGCGGGTCCGCTGCCGGCGGTGCTTCGGCGTGGGGGCGGGGAGCGGAGGCGTACGGCGGCGTGGAGGAGCCGGCCGGCCGCGGTGGAACGGCGGGGACGGAGGGAGTGGGGCTGTACGGCGGGCCGGGGGCCGGGGGGAGTGCCGTCGCCTGCGGAGACACCGAGCGTGGGGGGAGAGCGGGCGGGTGTGGCTGGGCTGTCGGTGGTCCGCGGGCCGGAGATCGCGGGGTCGGTGTGGGAGAGGTGGGGGCCTGTCGGGCGGATGGTGGAGTGAGGGAGTGTCTGGGGTTGGTCACGCCTGTGTACGGGGCAGGAAGTCGGGAACGCAGAGAGGAACGGACGATCCGGGTGACGGAGGAGGAGACCGGGTGGGCGCCTGACCGGCCGGGAACGGCGGGCGGTGGCGCTGTCCGCGGCGTGATCTGCGCGGCCGTGGTCGCGGCCACGCCGGATTCTTTCGAAATGAACCGGAACTGACTGGAAACGTGCATCGTTGCAGGTAATGAGAGGTCCAATTCACCTGAACGGAGGTAGGCCACAGTAGAGGGTGACGACATCCGTCCGGGCGAGATATGTTCGGTTGTGAGAGAAAGGCCCAGGCCACACCTCTCTTATCCGAATGCCGTGCTGCGGGATTTTCCCTCATCACCCGCACCGGTGGAGTGGAGATCTTGCCCGCGGGGGAGGAGGTGGACGTCACCGAGTCCGAGGTTCCGGGACTCACCGGAGCCTGGTGCAAAAGGGAGATGCTCCGCAGCGAGGCGGAGCGATCCGGGAACGGAGTTCTGCGTGGACATCGTCGTCAAGGGCCGCAAGACCGAGGTGCCCGAGCGGTTCCGCAAGCACGTGGCCGAGAAGCTGAAGCTGGAGAAGATCCAGAAGCTCGATGGCAAGGTGATCAGCCTCGACGTCGAGGTGTCCAAGGAGCCCAACCCCCGACAGGCCGACCGCTGTGACCGAGTGGAGATCACGCTCCGCTCCCGCGGACCGGTGATCCGGGCGGAGGCGGCGGCCAGTGACCCGTACGCGGCACTCGACCTGGCGGCGGAGAAGCTGGACGCCCGGCTGCGCAAGGAGCACGACAAGCGCCACACCCGCCGGGGCGCACGGCGGCTCACCGCTGCCGAGGTCCCCGACCACGTCCCGGACGCGGCGACGCTCGACGGGAACGGTAACGCCGTCCACGACGAGGAGTCGGACGGAGTGCCCACCAAGAGGATCGGCTCGCTGGAGATCAAGGGTGACGGCCCCCTTGTCGTCCGTGAGAAGACCCACGTCGCCTCCCCGATGACCCTCGATCAGGCTCTCTACGAGATGGAGCTGGTCGGGCACGACTTCTATCTGTTCATCGACTCCGAGACCAAGGAGCCGAGTGTCGTCTACCGGCGGCACGCCTACGACTACGGCGTCATCCACCTCAGCACGGACCCGATGGTGACCGAGGCGCAACCCCAGGCGGCGGGAGACACGCTGGGCGGCTGATCGCCCGGCAGACAGCTGAGCCGGTGCCCCTGGTGCGCGCGTGCGCCCCCAGGGGCACCGGTGTGCGACCACTTCACGCCCCGCTCTGTCACCTCACTGTCGTCCGGGCATGAAATCATGGCCGCACCGGCCCAACCGCTGGGCCGTTGCCTTGGGTTGGCGATGGCACGGAACCACAGGCCACAGCCTTCAGGGGGAGGAACGATGGCGGACAGCTTCGGACCGATGCAGGACGAGAACGCCGGCGACGGCGCCGTCGGCATGGGCCCGGACGCGGGATCTCCACGCAAGGAGCCGATCCGTGTCCTGGTCGTGGACGACCACGCCCTCTTCCGCCGTGGGCTGGAGATCGTGCTCGCCGCCGAGGAGGACATCCAGGTGGTCGGCGAGGCCGGTGACGGCGCGGAGGCCGTCGACAAGGCCGCCGACCTGCTGCCGGACATCGTGCTGATGGACGTCCGGATGCCCAAGCGGGGCGGTATCGAGGCGTGCACCTCCATCAAGGAGGTCGCCCCGAGCGCGAAGATCATCATGCTGACGATCAGCGACGAGGAGGCCGACCTCTACGACGCGATCAAGGCGGGCGCGACCGGATATCTCCTCAAGGAGATCTCCACGGACGAGGTGGCCACCGCCATTCGCGCGGTGGCCGACGGGCAGTCGCAGATCAGCCCGTCCATGGCGTCGAAACTGCTCACCGAGTTCAAGTCGATGATCCAGCGGACCGACGAGCGCCGACTGGTGCCGGCGCCCCGGCTCACCGAGCGCGAACTGGAAGTCCTCAAACTCGTCGCCACGGGAATGAACAACCGGGACATCGCCAAGGAACTGTTCATCTCCGAGAACACCGTGAAGAACCACGTGCGCAACATCCTGGAGAAGCTGCAACTGCACTCCAGGATGGAGGCCGTCGTCTACGCGATGCGGGAGAAGATCCTGGAGATCCGGTAGTCCCGGCTGGCGGACTCAGGCGAGTGCGCGGGCGAGTTCCCTGGTGAGGGGCTCGCGGAGGTCCGGTGCGTCCACCCGCTCCACGCGTACGTCCGTGCAGTCCACCCAGCTCGCCGCCTCGACCAGGGCCTGCGCGATGGCCGGGACCGCCTTCGGGCCGTCCAGGGTGACCTGGCGGGCGACCAGGGTGCGGCCCTCGCGGGCCGGATCCACGCGACCGACGAGCCGGCCGCCGGCCAGCACCGGCATCGCGAAGTAGCCGTACACCCGCTTCGGCTTGGGGACGTAGGCCTCCAGGCGGTGGGTGAAGCCGAAGATGCGTTCCGTGCGCGCCCGTTCCCAGACGAGGGAGTCGAAGGGGGACAGGAGCGTGGTGCGGTGGCGGCCGCGCGGAGGTGTCTCCAGGGCCGCGGGGTCGGCCCAGGCGGGCTTGCCCCAGCCCTCGACGGTGACCGGGACCAGGCCCGAGTCGGCGATCACCGCGTCGACCTGATCACCCCTGAGGCGGTGGTAGTCGGCGATGTCGGCGCGCGTGCCGACGCCCAGAGACTGGCCGGCCAGGCGGACCAGGCGGCGCAGGCACTCGGTGTCGTCCAGGTCGTCGTGCAGCAGCGCTGCCGGTACGGCGCGCTCGGCGAGGTCGTACACGCGCTTCCAGCCGCGGCGCTCGACGCAGACCACCTCGCCGTACATCAGGGCGCGTTCGACGGCGACCTTCGAGGAGGACCAGTCCCACCACTCGCTGGTCCTCTTCGCGCCGCCCAGCTCCGTGGCCGTGAGGGGGCCCTCGGCGCGGAGCTGCTTGACGACCTGGTCGTAGGCGTCGTCCGGGAGTTCGTGGTTCCAGTGCGGGCGGTTGCGGTAGGCGCGGCGGCGGAAGGCGAAGTGGGGCCACTCCTCGATGGGGAGGATGCAGGCGGCGTGGGACCAGTACTCGAAGGCGTGGGTGTCCTTCCAGTAGGCGTCCTCGATCGTCTTGCGGCCCACCGCTCCCAGGCGGGCGTACGGGATGAGTTCGTGGGAGCGGGCCAGGACCGAGATGGTGTCCAGCTGGACCGCGCCCAGGTGGCGGAGGACGCCTCGGACGCCGGACCTGCGGTCGGGGGCGCCGAGGAAGCCCTGAGCTCGTAGGGCGAGGCGCCGGGCCTCGTCTGCGGAGAGGTGGGTGGCGGGGCGCGGGGTCGTCATGGGATCGCACGATAAGGGGTGGCACTGACAGCGGGGGATGCGCTGCGGGTTTGTCGCGGGGGCACCGGGCATCGGGTCAGGCGCCATGCGGCCACGCCCCGCCGCCCCCGCCCGTCCCGTCCCTGGAATCCCGCCTGGACGGCCTCGTCCTCAGGTGCCGGACGGGCCGGACGGGCCGGACGGCGGTGGTGTCGTCGTCGGCAGGTACGGCGCCCTGGACGGCAGGCCCAGGTCGGAAGGGAGCAGGGAACCCACCCAGCAGTCCCGGCGCACGCCCTTGTTGGTGATCGCGGAGCGCAGCGTGCCCTCGATGGTGAAGCCCGCGCGTTCCGCGACGGCGCGGGAGGGTCCGTTGCCCACTTCCGCGCGCCACTCCACGCGGTCGACGCCCGCCTGGATGAAGGCCCAGTGGGAGGCGGCGCCGGCGGCCTCCGTGAGGTAGCCGTTGCCGCGGTGCTGCTGCGTGCCCCAGAAGCCGATCTCGGCCGTGCCGGGGGAGCGCAGGGTGATGCTGAGCATGCCCACCAGGTCCTCCCCTTCGGGGAGGAAGAGACCCCAGGTGAACATCGATCCGTCGGCCCAGCCGTCCGGGACGACCTGCTGGGTGAAGCTCAGGGCGTGCTCACGGAGGTAGGGCACGGGGATCGTGGTCCAGCGCTGGATGCCGGGGTCCTGGGCGGCCGCGTACACGGCGTCCGTGTGCCGCGCGTCGACCGTGCGCAGGACGAGGCGGTCCGTGGTGAGCGTGACGGGGTCCATCGGGCGATTCTGCTCAGGCGGGCGGAAGGACGCCATCCTTTCTCCGTGCGTGAGCGGGTGATCACGATTCGCGCAATTCCTCGGCGGCCCGCGGCACCATCCGCGGAGCTTGCCCGTTGTCCTTTTTGAAGCAGAGTGATGCGGGCGCGTGAAGCAGTGGACGGTCGTCGTGTCTGCAGGCCTCCCGGCGCGGTGGGGTCCTCGCATACGATGGCCGTTGCTCAGCACGTCCCATGGAAACCGACCGTCCCAGGCCCGACCGGCAAGGAGACCAACCCCCGTGTCCGTCCTCTCCAAGATCATGCGTGCAGGCGAAGGCAAGATCCTGCGCAAGCTGCACCGCATCGCGGACCAGGTCAACTCCATCGAAGAGGACTTCGTCGACCTCTCCGACGCCGAGCTGCGGGCCCTCACCGATGAGTACAAGCAGCGGTACGCCGACGGCGAGAGCCTGGACGATCTGCTGCCCGAGGCGTTCGCCACCGTCCGCGAGGCCGCCAAGCGTGTCCTCGGACAGCGTCACTACGACGTCCAGATGATGGGCGGCGCCGCCCTCCATCTCGGTTATGTGGCCGAGATGAAGACCGGTGAGGGCAAGACCCTGGTCGGCACCCTGCCCGCGTATCTGAACGCTCTCTCCGGCAAGGGCGTCCACCTGATCACGGTCAACGACTACCTGGCCGAACGTGACTCCGAGATGATGGGGCGCGTCCACAAGTTCCTCGGACTGGACGTCGGCTGCATCCTCGCGAACATGACGCCGGCCCAGCGCCGCGAGCAGTACAATTGCGACATCACCTACGGCACGAACAACGAGTTCGGCTTCGACTACCTGCGCGACAACATGGCGTGGTCCAAGGACGAACTCGTCCAGCGCGGCCACAACTTCGCCATCGTCGACGAGGTCGACTCCATCCTCGTCGACGAGGCCCGTACGCCGCTGATCATCTCCGGCCCGGCCGACCAGGCGACCAAGTGGTACGGCGACTTCGCCAAGCTGGTCACGCGCCTCAAGCGCGGTGAGGCGGGCAACCCGCTCAAGGGCATCGAGGAGACCGGCGACTACGAGGTCGACGAGAAGAAGCGCACGGTCGCCATCCACGAGTCCGGTGTCGCGAAGGTCGAGGACTGGCTGGGCATCGACAACCTCTACGAGTCGGTGAACACGCCGCTGGTGGGCTACCTGAACAACGCCATCAAGGCCAAGGAGCTCTTCAAGAAGGACAAGGACTACGTCGTCATCGACGGCGAGGTCATGATCGTCGACGAGCACACCGGCCGTATCCTCGCCGGCCGCCGCTACAACGAGGGCATGCACCAGGCGATCGAGGCGAAGGAAGGGGTGGACATCAAGGACGAGAACCAGACACTCGCCACGATCACCCTGCAGAACTTCTTCCGCCTCTACGACAAGCTCGCCGGCATGACCGGTACGGCGATGACCGAGGCCGCCGAGTTCCACCAGATCTACAAGCTCGGCGTGGTGCCGATCCCGACGAACAGGCCGATGGTCCGCAAGGACCAGTCGGACCTGATCTACCGCACCGAGGTCGCGAAGTTCGAGGCGGTCGTCGACGACATCGCCGAGAAGCACGAGAAGGGCCAGCCGATCCTCGTCGGTACGACGTCGGTCGAGAAGTCCGAGTACCTGTCGCAGCAGCTGTCCAAGCGCGGCATCCAGCACGAGGTGCTGAACGCGAAGCAGCACGACCGTGAGGCGCCGATCATCGCCCAGGCCGGCCGCAAGGGCGCCGTGACCGTGGCCACGAACATGGCCGGCCGAGGTACGGACATCAAGCTCGGCGGCAACCCCGAGGACCTCGCGGAGGCGGAGCTGCGGCAGCGCGGCCTCGACCCCGAGGAGCACATCGAGGAGTGGGCCGCGGCGCTGCCCGCCGCACTGGAGAAGGCCGAGCAGGCCGTCAAGGCCGAGTTCGAAGAGGTCAAGGAGCTCGGCGGGCTCTACGTCCTCGGTACCGAGCGGCACGAGTCGCGGCGTATCGACAACCAGCTGCGCGGCCGTTCCGGCCGTCAGGGCGACCCGGGCGAGTCCCGCTTCTACCTCTCCCTGGGCGACGACCTGATGCGCCTGTTCAAGGCCCAGATGGTCGAGCGCGTGATGTCGATGGCGAACGTCCCGGACGACGTGCCGATCGAGAACAAGATGGTCACGCGCGCGATCGCGTCCGCCCAGTCGCAGGTCGAGCAGCAGAACTTCGAGACCCGCAAGAACGTTCTGAAGTACGACGAGGTGCTCAACCGGCAGCGCGAGGTCATCTACGGCGAGCGCCGCCGCGTCCTGGAGGGCGAGGACCTGCACGAGCAGGTGCAGCACTTCATGGACGACACCATCGACGCGTACGTCGGCGCGGAGACCGCCGAGGGCTTCCCGGAGGACTGGGACCTCGACCGGCTGTGGGGCGCCTTCAGGCAGCTCTACCCGGTGAAGGTCACCGTCGAGGAGCTGGAGGAGGCGGCCGGCGACCGGGCCGGACTCACCGCCGAGTACATCTCCGAGTCCATCAAGGACGACATCCACGAGCAGTACGCGCAGCGTGAGGCCCAGCTGGGCTCCGAGATCATGCGTGAGCTGGAGCGCCGGGTCGTGCTGTCGGTCCTGGACCGCAAGTGGCGCGAGCACCTCTACGAGATGGACTACCTCCAGGAGGGCATCGGCCTGCGCGCGATGGCGCAGAAGGACCCGCTGGTCGAGTACCAGCGCGAGGGCTTCGACATGTTCACCGCCATGATGGAGGGCATCAAGGAGGAGTCCGTCGGCTACCTGTTCAACTTGGAGGTCCAGGTCGAGCAGCAGGTCGAGGAGGTCCCGGTCGAGGACGCGAAGCCGTCGCTCGACAAGCAGGACACGGTGCCGGCGCAGGCGGGCGGGCGTCCCGAGATCCGCGCCAAGGGGCTCGACGTCCCGCAGCGACGGGAACTGCACTTCTCCGCGCCGACCGTGGACGGCGAGGGCGGCGTCATCGAGGGCGACTTCGCCGACGACGAGGAGCCGGTGCGTTCGCAGGCCGACGGCCTCACGCGCGCGGAGCGGCGCAAGCAGTCCCGCGGCGGGCGGCGCCGCAAGAAGTGACGCTGCCGGTACCCGCGGTGCCGTAGCGATGCGAAGGGCGCCTGTGTCTGCGGCGCCGTAGCGGCTCGAAGGGCCGGGTCACCTCTGGGTGCCCGGCCCTTCGGCATGCGGTGCGGCCTCGCGGCATGCGGTGCTGCTTCGGCGGGGCGGCCGGTGTCAGTCGGCGTCGGTGTGCGGTCGGCGGGGGCCGCCCAGTTCTACCGCCGTGCAGCGCCAGCGCAGGTCCCGGCCCTGTTCCAGGCGGAAGGCCATGGCGCGCAGCTGGTCGCCGGCGCCGATGCGGGCGAACGCCTCGATGACGCCGGGGCGGGGGACGTCGTACCCGATGTCGCGGACCACCGGTGCGGTGCCCCGGGTGGTGCGCAGGGGGCCGCGTTCGGCGAGCCAGGCCAGTTCGTCGTAGGCGCGGCCCGCGGTGTGCCGGAGCATCGCGTGGACGGGACGCCGGCCGCTCAGGACCGCGAGGAGACGGTCGGCGAAGACATCGGTGGGGCGGGGCTGGGGGACCGGCCTGTGCGGGGTCCGGGCGGGGACACCGGGGTTCAGTGGAGCGGCGGTGGCGGGCGGGGCCGGGGCCGTGGCGGTGCCCGTCCTCGCGGTCGTGCGCGGGGTCGTGGCCCTCGCCGGGTCCGCCGCGGTCACCCTTGCCGTGCTCGTGCTCGTGCTCGTGCTCGTGCTCGTGGACGTGGTGACGGCGGCGGTCGGTGGCCGGGTGTCGGTGGGCCTGGAGCGGAGGGCGGGGCCACGGCCGCCCGCGGAACCTGGCGGCCGGCCGTCGGGGGTCGTGGTGCGGACGGCGCCACCGCCCGGTGTGCGCGGGGGTGTGCCGCCGGGGCGGCGGGGGTCGCGGCGGCTCGGCGGGCGGGCGCCGGGGTGGTGGCTCGCCCTGGTCATGACCTTGTTCATGGGGGTCCCCGTTCGATCGACCCGGAGATACCGGGCAGTAACTTCGTGGTTGGGGATCTTGTACGGGGCCTTGGGGGGCCAGGGCAAGGAGGGCGGCACGCGCGGCGGGGTGGCCGGGAGGTTCACTTATCCGGGTGGTCCGGGCGGGGAAAAGCCTTGGTGGAGAGGGTGCGCCGGGTGAGTTTCGAGGCGCCTGGCTGACGCTCGCGGGGGCATGGGCAGGGACTCGAAAGGGGACGCCCGCGCGTATCCTGAAGGCCCCCGGGAGGTGCGGGCTCGCCCTTCCGAGGACTCTGTTGCGGAGTCCGCGACCACGGAACCGACCACGAAAGCGGCCAGCCATGCGCGTCTACGTCCCCCTGACCCTTCCCGGTCTCGCCGAGGCGTACAGGACGGGAGAGCTGGGGGCCGGGCCGTTCGTCGCGTACGCGGTCACGCCGGCGCTGCGCGAGTGGTATCTCTCCGACGACATCGAGGAACTGGAGTACGCGGCGCTGAACCGGGCCGCGCTGGCGTCCCTGCGGCTGCTGGCGGCGGACCCGGACGCGGCGCGGCGCCGGGTCGTGGTCGCCGTGGACGTGCCCGACGGGACGGCGGCCGCCGATCCCGACCGGGCGCTGGACCCGGCGGCGCTCGGCGAGGTGCGGGTCGCCGGGACCGTACGGCTGACCGGGGCGGCGGCCGTGCACGTCGACTCGGACGACGCGGAGGCGGACGTGACCGCCGCGGCGGAGGCGCTGGAGGCGGCGGACGGCGGGGACGACGACGCGCAGTTCGTCGTGGACGGGGCCGAGGACCACGAACTGCTGTGGTTCGCGACGCAGGAGATCCCGAGGCTGGTGGGGCTGGGGGACTGAGCGGGGCTGCCGTTCCCTCGGCTGTCCTGTCCCCGGCCCGTCCGTGTCGGGGCCTGGCCTGTCGTGCCCTTCCGTTCCCTCTGCCTCCCTCTGCCTCTGCCTCCCTCTGCTTCCCTCCCCTGCCTGTACTGCCCGGTACTCCCCTGTACCGGGCCCCCTGCGCCGGGCTGTCAGCCGTGGACTCTTGATTGTCAGTGGCGGCGGGTACCGTTTTTGCATGGGGAAGCAGACGGGCGCGCACATTGTCTGGGACTGGAACGGCACGCTGTTCCACGACAACGACGCGATCATCGGGGCGACGAACGCGGCCTTCGGCGAGCTGGGGCTGGCGCCGATCACCATGGAGCAGTACCGGGCGCTGTACTGCGTGCCGGTGCCGAAGTTCTACGAGCGGTTGCTGGGGCGGCTGCCCACCGACGCCGAGTGGGAGGTCATGGACGAGACCTTCCACCGGTACTACACCGAGCACCGGGTGGGGTGCGGGCTCACACCCGGAGTGGCGGAGCTGCTCACGGGATGGCGGTCGGCGGGGCGGAGCCAGTCCATCCTGAGCATGTACGTCCATGACGAACTCGTCCCCCTGGTGCGGAACTTCGGGATCGAGGCGCATTTCCTGCGGGTGGACGGGCGGACCGGGCCGTCCGGGGGAAGCAAGGCGGAGCACATGGTGCGGCATCTGGCGGCGCTCGCGGGGGTGGAGCCGGCCCGGACGGTGGTGATCGGGGACGCGGCGGACGACGCGGTGGCCGCGCTGCACGTGGGCGCGAGAGCCGTGCTGTACACCGGCGGATCGCACAGCCGGGCCAGCCTGGAAGGGGTCGGGGTGCCTGTGGTGGACACGTTGGCGGAGGCGGTGGTGGAGGCGGAGCGGTTGGCGGCGTAGGAAGCGGCGGGGCAGCCGGGCTGGGCGGGCCGGAATGGTGCTGGGTGGCACCGGGAGTGGTGGTCGGGAGTACCCGGGGCGGTGGCGTCGGCCGGTGATGGAGTGGGTCTTCGCCCCCGCCGCCCCGCCCCTTCCCGCCCCTTCCCTTCCCTTCCCGTCCCTGGGGGCTGCGCCCCCAGACCCCGCTTCGGCCTGGACGGCCTCGTCCTCAAGCGCCGGACAGGCTGAGTCGCCCCTGCACGGTCGGCCGGGTTCCGCTTTAGTGCAGAACGTCAAACTTCCACCCCCGCTTTTGTACACATACGGCTCATGACGAGGCACCTGTAAGGAGCGATAGCCTGGTGGCGTGATCAGCGCGATAGTTCGCGGGGGCGTTGTTGCCCCTGCCCTGCGCCCGGCGAGCACGGACTACCTCCGTGACCGGGCGGCGGTCGCTGGTCCTCGCGGGCTGGACGGGGTCGCAAGGGCCCCCAGGACGCCGTACACACCCCGGGAACAGGCGGCGCGGAGATCAGCGTCACACCGTGCCGGCGTGTCGAGAATGGCTGATAACCCCCCGCTCATCTCACCTGGCGGCATAGCGTCGGAGCAGACCGGACACCCCGCGTCGCGGCGTTACGTCACAGGGGAAGAGACCGTACTTCCTTCTACGTCACGCAACGGCGCGCGACAGGAGCCAGAGGACAATGCAGACCAAGCTGGACGAAGCCAAGGCCGAGCTGCTCGAGAGGGCCGCACGGGTAGCTGAGAACAGCCCGGTCGGGGGGCACCTACCGACCGGGACCACGGACGCGAGCACGTCCGACCAGGACAGCGTGCTCGCGTTCCTCCAGCGCTACTACCTGCACACCGCACCGGAGGACCTCACCGACCGCGACCCGGTCGATGTCTTCGGAGCCGCGCTCTCGCACTACCGGCTGGCCGAGAACCGCCCGCAGGGCACGGCCAACGTGCGGGTCCACACGCCCACCGTGGAAGAGAACGGGTGGACCTGCAGCCACTCGGTCGTGGAGGTCGTCACCGACGACATGCCCTTCCTCGTCGACTCCGTCACCAACGAGCTGACGCGGCAGGGGCGTGGCATCCACGTCGTCATCCACCCGCAGGTCGTCGTGCGGCGCGACGTCACCGGAAAACTGGTCGAGGTGCTCACCGCGCCCCTCACGGGCGACCTCCCGCACGACGGGCACATCGAGTCCTGGATCCACGTCGAGATCGACCGCGAGAGCGACCGCGACGACCTCAAGCAGATCACCGCCGACCTGCTGCGGGTCCTGTCCGACGTCCGCGAGGCCGTCGAGGACTGGGAGAAGATGCGGGACGCGGCCCTGCGCATGGCCGACGAACTGCCCAGGGAGCCCATCGCCTCCGACCTGCGCGAGCAGGAGATCGAGGAGGCCCGCGAGCTGCTGCGCTGGCTGGCCGCCGACCACTTCACCTTCCTCGGCTACCGGGAGTACCAGCTCCGGGACGACGACTCGCTGGCGGCCGTACCGGGCACGGGGCTCGGCATCCTGCGGGCCGATCCGCAGCACGCGAGCGACGAGAGCCACCCCGTCAGCCCCTCCTTCGAGCGGCTGCCCGTCGACGCCCGCGCCAAGGCCCGCGAGCACAAGCTGCTCGTCCTGACCAAGGCCAACAGCCGGGCCACCGTGCACCGGCCGTCGTACCTCGACTACGTCGGCGTCAAGAAGTTCGACGAGAACGGCAACGTCGTCGGTGAACGGCGCTTCCTCGGGCTGTTCTCGTCCGCCGCCTACACCGAGTCCGTGCGCAGGGTCCCGGTCGTCCGCCGCAAGGTCGAGGAGGTCCTGGAGCGCGCCGGGTTCTCGCCCAACAGCCACGACGGGCGCGACCTGCTCCAGATCCTGGAGACGTATCCGCGCGACGACCTGTTCCAGACCCCGGTCGACGAGCTCCAGGCCATCGTCACCTCCGTGCTCTACCTCCAGGAGCGCCGGCGGCTGCGGCTCTACCTCCGGCAGGACGAGTACGGGCGCTACTACTCCGCGCTGGTCTACCTTCCGCGCGACCGCTACACGACCGGCGTCCGGCTGCGGATCATCGACATTCTCAAGGAGGAACTCGGCGGCATCAGCGTCGACTTCAGCGCCTGGAACACCGAGTCGATCCTCTCCCGGCTGCACTTCGTCGTCCGGGTCCCGCAGGGCACCGAGCTGCCGCAGCTGTCCGACGCCGACAAGGAGCGCATCGAGGGACGGCTGGTGGAGGCCGCGCGCTCCTGGGCCGACGGGTTCGCGGAGGCGCTGAACGCCGAGTTCGGCGAGGAGCGCGCCGCCGAACTGCTGCGCCGCTACAACAACGCCGTCCCCGAGGGCTACAAGGCCGACCACAGCCCGCGCGCCGCGGTCGCCGACCTCGCGCACCTCGAAGAGCTCAGCGAGGAGACGGGCTTCTTCTCGCTCAGCCTCTACGAGCCCGTGGGCGCCGCCCCCGAGGAGCGCCGGTTCAAGATCTACCGCAAGGGTGAGTCCATCTCCCTGTCCGCGGTGCTGCCGGTGCTCAACCGGCTCGGCGTCGAGGTGATGGACGAGCGGCCGTACGAACTGCGCTGCTCGGACCGCAGCGTCGCCTGGATCTACGACTTCGGGCTGCGCATGCCCCAGCCGAAGAGCGGCAGCGGCGACTACCTCGGCGACGACGGGCGCGAGCGGTTCCAGGAGGCCTTCGCCGCCACCTGGACCGGCAAGGCGGAGAACGACGGCTTCAACGCCCTCGTGCTGAGTGCCGGGCTGAACTGGCGCCAGGCGGTGGTGCTGCGGGCGTACGCGAAGTACCTGCGGCAGGCGGGCTCGACGTTCAGCCAGGACTACATGGAGGACACCCTCCGCAACAACGTCCACACCACCCGGCTGCTCGTCTCGCTGTTCGAGGCGCGGATGTCGCCCGACCGGCAGCGGGCGGGGCACGAGATCGTCGACGCGCTGCTCGAAGAGGTCGACGCCGCGCTCGACCAGGTGGCGTCGCTCGACGAGGACCGGATCCTGCGGTCCTTCCTCACCGTCATCAAGGCGACCCTGCGCACCAACTTCTTCCAGGAGGCGGAGGGCGGCCGGCCGCACGAGTACGTCTCCATGAAGTTCGACCCGCAGGCCATCCCGGACCTGCCGGCGCCGCGCCCGGCGTTCGAGATCTGGGTGTACTCGCCGCGCGTCGAAGGCGTGCACCTCAGGTTCGGCAAGGTCGCGCGCGGTGGTCTGCGCTGGTCCGACCGGCGGGAGGACTTCCGGACCGAGATCCTCGGCCTGGTCAAGGCGCAGATGGTGAAGAACACCGTCATCGTGCCGGTCGGCGCCAAGGGCGGCTTCGTCGCCAAGCAGCTGCCCGACCCGAGCGTGGACCGGGACGCGTGGCTGGCGGAGGGCATCCGCAGCTACAAGACCTTCATCTCGGCGCTGCTGGACATCACCGACAACATGGTCGCCGGTGAGGTCGTGCCGCCCGCCGACGTCGTCCGGCACGACGAGGACGACACCTACCTGGTGGTCGCCGCCGACAAGGGCACCGCGACCTTCTCGGACATCGCCAACGAGGTCGCGCAGCACTACAACTTCTGGCTCGGTGACGCCTTCGCCTCCGGCGGCTCCGCCGGTTACGACCACAAGGGCATGGGCATCACCGCCCGCGGCGCCTGGGAGTCCGTGAAGCGGCACTTCCGCGAGCTGGGCGTGAACACGCAGGCCGAGGACTTCACGGTCGTCGGCATCGGCGACATGTCCGGTGACGTGTTCGGCAACGGCATGCTGCTGAGCGAGCACATCCGCCTGGTCGCCGCCTTCGACCACCGGCACATCTTCATCGACCCGAAGCCGGACGCGGCCACCTCCTTCGCCGAGCGCCGCCGCATCTTCGAGCTGCCCCGCTCCAGCTGGGCCGACTACGACACCGGCCTGATCTCCGCCGGCGGCGGCGTCTTCCCCCGGACCGCCAAGGCCATCCCGGTCAACGCGCACATCCGCGAGGCCCTCGGCATCGAGGAGAAGGTCTCCAAGATGACCCCGGCCGACCTGATGAAGGCGATCCTCAAGGCGCCGGTGGACCTGCTGTGGAACGGCGGCATCGGGACGTACGTGAAGGCGTCGACCGAGACCCACGCCGACGTCGGCGACAAGGCCAACGACCCGATCCGCGTCGACGGCGCCGACCTGCGCGTCAGGGTCGTCGGCGAGGGCGGCAACCTCGGGCTGACCCAGCTCGGCCGGATCGAGTTCGCACTGCGCGGCGGCAAGATCAACAGTGACGCCATCGACAACAGCGCGGGCGTGGACACCTCCGACCACGAGGTGAACATCAAGATCCTGCTCAACGGCCTGGTCGTGGACGGCGACATGACCGTCAAGCAGCGCAACAAGCTGCTCGCCGCGATGACCGACGAGGTCGGCCGCCTGGTCCTGCGCAACAACTACGCGCAGAACACGGCCATCGCCAACGCGCTCGCCCAGTCCAAGGACATGCTCCACGCCCAGCAGCGCTACCTGCGCCACCTGGTGCGCGAGGGCCGGCTGGACCGGGCCCTGGAGTTCCTGCCCACCGACCGCCAGATCCGCGAGCGGCTGAGCACCGGGCAGGGCCTCACCAGCCCGGAGACGGCCGTCCTGCTGGCGTACACGAAGATCACCGTCGCCGAGGAACTGCTGCACACCTCGCTGCCGGACGACCCCTATCTGCGCGGTCTGCTGCACACGTACTTCCCGGCCGCGTTGCGCGAGAAGTTCTCCGAGCGCATCGACGGCCACCCGCTGCACCGCGAGATCACCACGACCGTGCTGGTCAACGACACGGTCAACACGGGCGGTACGACGTATCTGCACCGCCTGCGGGAGGAGACCGGCGCCTCGCTGGAGGAGATCGTGCGGGCGCAGACCGTGGCCCGCGCCATCTTCCGCTCCGGCGTCGTGTGGGACGCGGTCGAGGCGCTCGACAACCGGGTCGAGGCGGCCGTACTGACCCGGATCCGCCTGCACTCGCGCCGCCTGGTGGAGCGCGGCACGCGCTGGCTGCTCAACAACCGGCCGCAGCCGTTGCAGCTCGCCGAGACGGTCGACTTCTTCGTGGACCGGGTCGAGCAGGTGTGGTCGCAGCTGCCGAAGCTGCTGCGGGGCGCGGACGCGGAGTGGTACCAGAAGATCTACGACGAGCTGGCGGGCGCCGGCGTCCCGGACGAGGTCGCCACCCGGGTGGCCGGGTTCTCCTCGGCGTTCCCGACGCTCGACATCGTCTCGGTGGCGGACCGCATGGACCGGGACCCGATGGACGTCGCCGAGGTCTACTACGACCTCGCCGACCGTCTCCACATCACCCAGCTGATGGACCGCATCATCGAGCTGCCCCGGGCCGACCGCTGGCAGTCCATGGCCCGCGCCTCCATCCGCGAGGACCTGTACGCGGCCCACGCGGCCCTGACCGCGGATGTCCTCGCGGTGGGCGACGGCACCTCGACGCCCGAGCAGCGCTTCAAGGCGTGGGAGGAGAAGAACGCGCCGATCCTGAGCCGGGCGCGGACGACGCTGGAGGAGATCCAGAGCTCGGACTCGTTCGACCTGGCGAACCTGTCGGTGGCCATGCGGACGATGCGGACGTTGCTGCGGGCGCATTCGTAGCCGGTACGGGTTCGCCGGCCGGTACAGCTCATGACCGGTACGGGTTCGTCGGCCGGCAGCTCATGACCGGTACGGGTTCGCCGGCCGGTACCCGTTCGCGGTGCGTACGACCATCAGGGCGCCCTGGGCCATCGCGGCTCGGGGCGCCCTTTCTCGGCGTGCCCGCGGAGGGCTTCGAGTGTCGAGTGGAGGACTTGGCGTTTCCGGCCGAGGCTGGGGACGTGACTGTGAATCTCTCCGAGGAGTGTCCGGCGGACGCCCCCGTGCCACCGCTGTTCCCGCGCGATGCGCGTCGCACTTAGGGCCGCGCCGTCGGCGGCGGTCGCGGTCCTCCTGCTGTTCCTGCTCCTGGTGATCGTGCGCCTGCCGTGGGCCGGTGACCTCGGGATGCACGCGGCGACGGTCGAGCGGTTGCGGCACGACCTGGTCCGGCCCGGGAATCCGCTCGTCGACGCGGACACGCCGAGTCCGTACTACTCGCCGTGGATGGTGGTCCTCGGGTGCCTCGCCCGGGTGACGGGCGTTTCGGTCTTCGTCGTGCTGCGGATCGGGGCGGTGGCCGGGCTGGGGCTGCTGGTGACCGGCGTGTGGCGGTACGTCCGGACGCTGAGCGCGCATCGGGCGGCGCCGGCGCTCGCGATGGCGTGCCTGCTGTTCCTTTGGGGGCCGGTGCTGTTCGCGTGGAGCGGGTTCCTGGGACTGAACTCGCTCGCGCTGACGGTGTCGTATCCGAGTGTGTTCGCGTTGGGGCTGGCGTTTCACCTGTGGGCGTGGCTGGCGGGGGCGGTGGGACGGCCGGCCGGGGGGTGGGGGACGTGGGCGGGGCTCGGGGTGCTGTGGGCGGTGGTCCTGCTGTGCCACCAGTTCTCCGGGATCGTGGCCTCGCTGGGCGCGCTGGCGGTGGTGGTGGCCGCGCGCCCGGCGGGGATGGTGTGGCGGCGCCTCGGGGCGGGGCTGCTGGCGGGGCTCGCGGTGCTCTGGGTGTGGCCGTACTACGACTTCTTCGCGCTGCTCGGGGCGGGGGGTGAGCTGGAGTCGGTGCACCGGGGGCTGTACCGGGACCTGGCCGGGCGGTTCGGGCTGGTGCTGGTCGGGGTGGCGGCGCTGGGGCTGCGGTGGCGGCGGGACCGGTGGGATCCGCTGGTGCTGTTCTTCGGGTCGGCGGCGGCCGTGTTCGTGGTGGGCGGGGTGAGTGGGCACTGGTCGTGGGGGCGGGTGGTGCCGGGGGTGATGATTCCGGCGCAGATCGCTGCGGCGGTGGAGACGGTGAGGGTGGTGGGGGTGATGAAGACGACGGAGGTGGGGGAGCGATGGGGGCGGTGGTGGGGGGTGGGGTGGGGGTGTGTGCTTGCGGGGGCGCTCGCCGTGGGGGCGTGGGCGCAGGCGGGGACGCTGGGGTACGTCGTCGGGCGGGGGGTGCTGCCGGCGGTGGTCGAGGCCAGGTACCGGGAGCCGTGGGCGGGGTACCACTGGATCACTCCGTGGGTGGAGTACGGGGATGTGGTGATGGCCCGGACGGGGGCGGCCCGGCAGATTCCGGCGTACGGGGCGTACACCGTGGCGCCCGGGTATCCCGACTTCTTCCTGCCGGACGAGGGGCGGCGGGGGGTGGCCGTGCGGAGGTACTTCGACGCGGGGACGTCGGCGGGGGAGCGGCGGGAGATCGTGCGGGTGTACGGGGTGCGGTGGGTGGTGGACCGGGGGGCGGGGTTGCGGGGCGCGGCGGGGGTGCGGGCGGTGGCTCGAGGGCCGGGTGGGCAGGTGCTGTACGCCGTGGTGCCGTAGGGGTGTTTCGCCCCCGCCGCCTCTGCCCGTCCCGTCCCGTCCCCAGGGGCTCCGCCCCTTCGCCCCCGGCGGGGGCTCTGCCGTCCCCGGGCCCCGCTTCGGCCTGGACGGCCTCGTCCTCAAGCGCCGGACGGGCTATGGATGCCGGCGGGTCATGAGGGCAGGGTTTACCTCCACACGCTCCTCAGCAACCGCATCGCCCGCCGTACCCGTGGGCGGGCGAGTTTTCGGGCCGCCGGGTGGAGGAGTTTCGCTGTGGCGCCTGTGGGGTGCCAGCGGAGTTGGAGGCGGCCCGGGGTGCGGCCCTCCGGTTCCAGGGTGAGGCGGTGGTGCGGGACCTGGGCGGTGCGGGGCGGGAAGGACAGGGGGGCCAGGAGGACGGCCCTGTTGGTCTGGGACCGGTGGTGGAGGCGGACCATGGGGTGGCGGGTGCCCTCGAAGCCGTGAAGGGGGAGGGGGGCCGCCGCCAGGTCCAGGTGGACGTGGCCCTCGTAGAGGCCGGGGCGGACCGGGGTGAGGCGGAAGGGGACCGTCAGACGGCGGCGGCCGGGGGACAGGAGGAGGTCGGCGTGGTGCGGCCCCACGGGCAGGCGCAGGCCGGGGTCGTAGGTGTGGACGACCAGGTCGACCGAGGCGCCCGGGCCCGGCGTGAGGTCCGCGATCTCGTGGCGGAACAGGGCGCTCGGGAAGGGGCGCGTGTCCAGGTCCAGGTCGCCGACGTCCAGTTCGTGGCGGGCGGGGGAGGACGTGGGGACGCGGCCGCCCCAGTACGTCCTGCCCTGCTCGTCCGTGGTCACCTGCCTCGGGGCGACCGCGTGCCCCAGACCCCGGGCGGCCAGCTGGGCCTCGGCGAAGCGGCGGTCGCGGACCAGCTGGAGGACCACGCGTTCGGTGCGCGGGAGACGGGTGTACGCGGCCGGTGCGAGCGTCTCCAGGTACGGGTTCATCACGTCGGCGAAGGAGGCCAGCCAGGTCTCGTCCCGGTACGGCAGGTCACCGGCGTGGATGCGGAAGTCGTGCTTGAGGAACTTGTAGTCCTTGTCCTCGCGCAGCGACTCGTGGCCGGCGGCGGCCAGGAAGTCGTCGATCAGGCGCTGGACGTGGACCCGGTCGCGGACGTTGCTGAGTTTGTGGCGCTGGTTGGAGATCGACGCCGACGCCGGATCCGTCTGCGGAGCCACGTGCCAGAGGTAGACCGGGTCGGGGATGATCGTGAACGACTTCGCCAGGCAGTACGCCTGCGCCGTGAACAGCTGGTCCTCGTAGTGGATGCCCTCGGGGAAGCGCAGGGTGTGGCGGTCCAGGAAGGCGCGGGCGTACATCTTGCTCGTCGCCAGGTGTTCGAACAGGAGGCGGGGGTCGGACTCGATGCCGTCGAGGGTGCGGCGCCCGGACACCAGGTGCGGCATCCAGGTGGAGCGGCGGCCGGTGTCCTCGCGGATCCGCCGCACCGCGCCCATCGCGAAGTCGATCTCGCGTTCGCGGTGCGCGGCCAGCAGCAACTCGACCGCGTTGTCGGGGAGTTCGTCGTCGCTGTCCAGGAACATCAGGTACGGCGCCCGGGAGATCTCCAGGGCGCGGTTGCGCGGGGCGCTGCATCCGCCGCTGTTCTCCGGCAGGCGCAGCAGGCGGATCCGGGGATCCTGGGCCGCCAGCTCCCGTGCCACCGCCGGGGTGTCGTCCGTGGAGTGGTCGTCGCTGATGACGATCTCGATGCCGGGGTGGGTCTGGCGGCGGACGGAGGCCACCGCGCGGGGCAGGCGTGCGGCGTCGTTGTGGACGATCACCGTGACCGTCACGTCGGGGATGCTCATGCGCGGGCCTCCTCGGGGCTCGGCGCCGGCGTCCGTTCCCCGACCGGGATCACCGGCGGCAGCCGCTCCTCGGGCTCGCCGAGGAAGACCCGGCGGACGACCCGTTCGGCGGCGCGTCCGTCGTCGTACTCGCAAAAGCGGCGCCGGAACGCGGCCCGGGCCTTGGCCGCGCCCTCGTCGCGCCAGGCGCCCGTGGTGAGGATCTCCGTCAGGTCCTCCTGGGTGCGGGAGACCTGGCCCGGCGGTTCGGCCGGCAGGTCGAAGTAGACGCCCCGGGTCTCCCGGTAGATCTCCCAGTCGTCGGCGTGGATGACGATCGGGCGGTCCAGGTTGGCGTAGTCGAACATGATCGACGAGTAGTCGGTGACCAGCACGTCGGCGGCCAGGCAGAGTTCCTCGACCGGGTCGTACCGCGACACGTCGATGACCCGGCCGGTGCGGCGCAGGCCCGCCAGGGGGGACGCCGAGGCGCCGTAGAAGTAGTGGGCGCGGACCAGCAGGACCGTTTCCTCGCCCAGGCGGTCGGCGAGGGCGGCGAGGTCGAGACGGGGAGTCCAGCCGGCCTCGTAGTCGCGGTGCGTGGGGGCGTAGAGGATCGCGCGGTGGCCCGGGGGGATGCCGAGGCGGGCGCGGACCGTGCGGATGTCCTCGGCTCCGGCCCGGTAGTAGATGTCGTTGCGCGGATAGCCGTGGTCGAGCGAGACGAAGCGGGACGGGTACGCCCGCTCCCACATCCGCGTGGTGTGGCGGTTCGCGGAGACGCTGTAGTCCCACTTGTCGACGCGGGCCAGCAGGGCGGCGAAGTCGAGGCCCTGCGCGGCGGCCGGGAAGCTCATCTGGTCCAGGCCCATGCGCTTGAGCGGGGTGCCGTGGTGGGTCTGGAGGTGGATCGCGTCCGGGCGTTTGACCACGGTGTCGGGGAAGTTGACGTTGTTGACGAGGTACTTCGCGCTCGCCAGCACCTCCCAGTAGCGCCGGGTGCCGGGGACGACGTGGTCCGTGCCGGGCGGCAGCAGCGGCGCGTGGTCCGCCGACACGACCCACACCGGGTGGATCTGCGGGGCGAGTTCGCCGAGCTTCACCGCGACCGCCGCCGGGTTGCAGGCGACCCCGCGGTTCCAGTAGGCCGCGAAGACGGCCAGGTCGGGGTTGACGGGGCGGCCCAGGGCCGTGCGGTACCGGTGGTCGCGCAGGCCGGCGGCGATCCGGCGGGCGCCGGACCTGAGCGCCGATCTCGTGGCGCGGCGAGCCCGGTTGGCGGTCTGGAACGCGCGGTACCG
The DNA here is from genome assembly GCF_053591515.1 of Streptomyces sp. NPDC003011. Taxonomy (NCBI): domain Bacteria; kingdom Bacillati; phylum Actinomycetota; class Actinomycetes; order Kitasatosporales; family Streptomycetaceae; genus Streptomyces; species Streptomyces sp. NPDC003011. The sequence continues at coordinate 11,040 of NZ_JBSFTY010000072.1, read as the reverse complement.
GGAGTACGCGCCTTCTTCGAGGAGCGTGCGGCGGATGCCCTCGGGTCCGGCGGGGTGCCGGTAGGTCTCGGGGCGGTGGCGGACGGCCGCCTGTGAGGCCCGGCGGAAGAACTCCCGCGCCACCGGGTCCGGCAGGGCGGTCCGGGCGAAGGCGCGCAGACAGTCGCGGACCATGAGGTCGTAGAGGACGGCGTGGACGGCGGGGCGGTCCGCGGCCTCGGCGAGCAGCCGCTCGTAGCGGTCGACGAGGGCGTAGCGCTGCTGCGGGGTGAGCGGCGGGAGGCTCTCGGGGCGCGGCCGGCGTTCCTCGTACGCGACCTGGTTCAGGCAGGCGATCCGGTCCGCGCGCAGGAGGGCGGCGTGCGCGGCGAACGGCTCGTCGTCGGTGGTGAGGTGCCGCTCGTGCGTGTGCCAGAAGGCGGTGCGTATCGCCCGGCTGCCGAGCAGCGGGGTCAGCCGCAGGAGGCTCGGGGCGTCGTCGAGGGTCAGGTCGGTGCGGCCCGCGCGGGCGAGGAGGCGGCCGTCCGGGCCGGGGAGGGCGGCCGACTCCCAGGTGGTGCGGACGTGGTCGAAGAGCAGGAGGTCCACCGCGTCCGGCAGGTCCGCGACGCGCTCGGCCACCGTCCGCGCGGCACCCGTGGGCAGGCCGTCCTTGGCGTGCACGAAGTGCAGCCAGCGGCCGGAGGCCCGCGCGGCCCCCGCCGCCCGCGCCGCGGCGTCGTCCGTCCCGTCCGGCAGGGGCAGCACCACCGTCCCGGGTGCCGCGTGCGCCTCGGCCGTCTCCCGGGCCCAGTCGCCGACCGCGGCCACGACCACCTCGACGCCCGGCGGCGGTACGGCCGCCAGGGAGTCGAGGAGTCCGGCCAGGTGCCCCCGCGTGTCGGGTCCGTGGACGATGACGCTCAGCTCGGGCATCGCGGGGACTCCTTCACCTACGGCGGCTGCACTGCGGGCACACCCTGTTCGGTCATAATGGCACCAATACGACGAACAGGGCGGCCGGAGCTGCGCCTCACGAGGGAAGCGGCACTTTGGTCCCGTCGGGTGAGGCCGGGGTCTGCGGGACGGGCTTCGAGGCGGCGGACTTCGGGGCGGCGGCCTTCGGCTGGGGTTTCGGCTTGGCCTTCGCCTTGTCCGGGCCGCCGGTGAACGCCTCGTACGCCTCCAGCACCTCCTCCGTCGGCCCGTCCATGCGCAGCTCGCCGCGCTCCAGCCACAGCACGCGGTCGCAGGTGTCGCGGATCGACTTGTTGCTGTGGCTGACCAGGAACACCGTGCCCGCGTGCTTGCGCAGCTCGCGGATCCGGGCCTCGGAGCGCTTCTGGAAGGAACGGTCGCCCGTCGCGAGGGCCTCGTCGATGAGCAGGACGTCGTGGTCCTTGGCGGCGGCGATGGAGAAGCGCAGGCGGGCGGCCATGCCGGAGGAGTAGGTGCGCATCGGCAGCGTGATGAAGTCGCCCTTCTCGTTGATGCCGGAGAAGTCGACGATCTCCTGGTAGCGCTCCCTGACCTGCTCGCGGGACATGCCCATGGCGAGGCCGCCGAGGTGCACGTTGCGCTCGCCGGTCAGGTCGTTCATCAGGGCCGCGTTCACGCCGAGCAGGGAGGGCTGGCCGTCGGTGTAGATGTGGCCCCGCTCCACCGGGAGCAGGCCCGCGACCGCCTTGAGCAGCGTGGACTTGCCGGAGCCGTTGGTGCCGATCAGGCCGATCGCCTCGCCCCGGTACGCGACGAAGGACACGTTCCGCACGGCGTGCACCGTGCGCACGCCGGCCGCCTTCTCGGTCTGCCGGCGGCGCAGCATGCGGTTGAGGGCGGCGGTCGCGGAGCCGCGGCCCGCGCCGGTGCCGTTGACCCGGTAGACGATGTCGACGCCGTCGACGACGACGGTGGGGACCTGCTCGGGTGCGTCCTGCGTGTTGTCAGCCACGGCCGTACGTCTCCTCAGCCTTCCAGAAGTAGATGAACCCGCCGACTCCGGCGAGCAGCGCCCAGCCCGTCGCGAGCAGCCACACGTGCTGCGGGAGCCGGCCGGCCGTGAAGCTGTCGATCAGCGCGAACCGCATCAGGTCGATGTAGACGGCCGCCGGGTTGGCCTGAAGCACGGGTGCCACCCAGGAGGGCAGGTCGCCGTGCTTGCTGAGCAGGTGGTCGATGCTCCACATCACGCCGGAGACGTACATCCAGGTGCGCAGCACGAACGGCATCAGCTGCGCGATGTCGGGGGTCTTCGCGCCCAGCCGCGCCAGGATCATCGAGACGCCCGCGTTGAAGGTGAACTGGAGCACCAGCGCCGGGATCGCCAGCAGCCAGGAGGCGGCGACCGGGACGCCGAAGCAGAGCAGGATGACCACCAGCGCGGACATCGAGAACATCAGCTGCTGGAGCTGCTGGAGGCAGAAGGAGATCGGCAGCGCGGCCCGCGGGAAGTGCAGGGCGCGCACGAGGCCGAGGTTGCCGGAGATCGCGCGGGTGCCCGCCATGATCGAGCTCTGCGTGAACGTCCAGATGAACACGCCCGTGACCAGGAACGGGATGTAGTCCGGCACCCCCTTCTTGGTGCCGAGCAGCACCCCGAAGATGAAGAAGTAGACGGCCGCGTTCAACAGCGGCGTCATCACCTGCCACACCTGTCCCAGCTTGGCCTGGCTGTACTGGGAGGTCAGCTTGGCGGTCGAGAAGGCGGTGATGAAGTGGCGTCGCGCCCACAGCTCGCGGACGTACTCGGGCAGGGAGGGGCGGGCGCCGCTGACGGAGAGGCCGTGGCGGGCGGCGAGCGCCGCGAGGTCGTCGGCGGGCGGTGCCGTCGCCGGTGCCGATGTCGGGGGCGGTGTGTGGAGGACTTGGCTCACATCCGCTGCTTTCGTTCGGGGGTGGTGTGGTGCGTGGGGCCTTGGTGCGTGCGTGGCCGGCGGGCCCGTCGCCCGGCGTTTCCTCACGGTTCTCTTCACGTTCTCTTACGTCGGGACGGGACCGTATCGTCGCAACGCGAGAGTAGGACGAGTCGACGTCGGAACGCAACCGTTCCGTCCTCACGCCCTATGCTGGTCGGTATGACGAGCAACGCCGACGAGCCGCAGCCGCGTCCGCGCCGCCGGGCCCCCGCCGGGGCCGCCGTGCTCCGGGAGGATGTGACGGAGGCCATCCGGGCGGCCGTCTTCGAGGAGCTCGCGGCGGTCGGCTACGCGCGGATGTCCATCGAGGGGATCGCGCGCCGCGCGGGCGTCGGCAAGACCGCGGTGTACCGCCGCTGGCGCTCCAAGCTGCACCTCGTCCTCGACCTGGTCTCCGCGATCGCCGTGCAGGGCCTGCCCGTGCCGGACACCGGTTCCCTGGAGGGCGACCTGCGGCTGCTGTACGAGGTGACCTCCCGTGCCCTGCGCCACCCCGTGGCCTCGCAGGTCATCCCCGACCTCCAGGCCGAGGCGGCCCGCAACCCCGAGATCGCCGAGGCCCTGCAGAAGGCGCTGAAAGAGGGGCAGGAGGGCGTCGCCAGCAAGATCGTGGCGGCGGCGGCACAGCGCGGCGAGATCCGCCGGGGCTTCGACGAGAACCTGGCCCTGGACCTCGTCTCGGGCCCGCTGTACTGGCGCTCGGTGGTGATCCGCAGCCCGAAGCTCCCGAAGGGCTATCTGGCCTCCCTGGCGCGGGCCACCGCGGCGGCGGTCAAGGCGCTGTGACGCCCAGGCGGACCGCGCCGCCACCTGCCTGAAGGGCCCGTAGGACCATGGGGCCCATGAGAGTGGTGATCGCCGAGGACAACGCCCTGCTGCGCGAGGGGCTCGTCCTCCTGCTGGCCTCGGCCGGACACGAGGTGGTGGCCGTCGTCGGCACCGGGCCCGAGGTCCTGCCCGCGCTGCTGGAACACCGGCCCGACGTCGCCGTACTGGACGTCCGGATGCCCCCGGGCTTCCGTGACGAGGGGCTGCGTGCCGCCCTCGCCGCGCGCAGGGAGCTTCCCGGGCTGCCGGTGCTGGTGCTGTCGCAGTACGTCGAGGAGTCGTACGCCGCCGAGCTGCTGGGCGGGGGTGCGGCCGGCCTCGGGTATCTGCTGAAGGACCGGGTGGGGCGGGTGGACGAGTTCCTCGACGCGCTGGAGCGGGTCGCGGCGGGCGGTACGGCGCTGGACCCCGAGGTGGTGACCGAGCTGCTCACCCGCCGCCGGGACACTCCGCTGGACTCGCTGACCCCGCGAGAGCGGGAGGTGCTGAAGCTGATGGCCGAGGGCCGCGACAACGCGACCATCGCCCGGACGCTGGTCGTGACCGAGCGCGCGGTCCACAAGCACATCGGCAACGTGTTCCTGAAGCTGGGGCTGGAGCAGAGCGACAGCGGGCATCGGCGGGTGCTGGCGGTGCTGACGTACCTGAACAATGCGTAGGCCGCCCGGGGTGCGCAGGGCCGCGGGCGACATCGGCACCCTGATCTCCGTGTTCGGGTTCCTTGTGAGTGCGGGACTTCTGCTGCTCGCGGTGCGGGACCACCGGGCCGGGGCGTCGGCGCTGTGGGTCGGGGCCGGAGCCGTGGTCTTCCTGAGCGCCGGCTGGACGCTCGCGCAGGAGGTGCGGCGCGCTCGCCGTGAGCGGGCCGGGCGCCGCGAGCGCGCCGAGCGCCCCGGCTGACAGGGGCCTCGGCGCGGTGGCCGGCCGGGCGCGGGCCGGCCTCGGGGCGGGTCAGTCGCGGGCGGCTTCCGGGTGCAGGCGTACCCAGCCCGCCCAGGCGGACGTGATCATGTCCTGGATGCCGTGCCTGGCCTTCCAGCCCAGTTCGGCGGCGGCACGCTCGGCGGAGGCGACGACACGGGCCGGGTCGCCGGGGCGGCGCGGGGTGACGGTCGGAGGGCGGTCGTATCCCGTGACGGCGTTGACGCGGTCGATCATCTCGCGGACCGACACGCCTTCGCCCCGTCCGATGTTGAGGGTGAGATCGCGGCCGGGGGACGCCTTCAGGGCGCGGGCCGCGGCGACATGGGCCTCGGCCAGGTCGGCCACGTGGATGTAGTCCCGGACGCAGGTCCCGTCCGGGGTGGGGTAGTCGTCGCCGAACACCCGCGGGGGCAGATTCCCGGTCAGCCGCTCGAAGACCATGGGGACGAGGTTGAAGACGCCCGTGTCCGCGAGGGCGGGGCTCGCCGCGCCGGCCACGTTGAAGTAGCGCAGGGACGCCGTGGCCAGGCCCGTCGCCCGGCCGGTGGCCCGGAGAAGCCACTCGCCGGCCAGCTTCGTCTCGCCGTACGGCGAGACGGGCGCGCACGGGGTCTCCTCGGTCACCAGCTCCACGTCCGGCGTGCCGTACACCGCCGCGGAGGAGGAGAACACGAACGAGCGCACGCCCGCCGCGGTCACCGCGTCCAGGAGGACGCGCAGACCCTCGACGTTCTCCCGGTAGTAGTGCAGCGGGCGCTGCACCGACTCGCCCACCTGCTTCTTCGCGGCCAGGTGGACGACACCGGTGACCGCGTGGCCGGCGAGGGTGCGCGCCAGGCGCTCGCCGTCCAGGGTCGAGCCGGTCACCAGCGGTACGCTCGCGGGGACCCGGTCGGCGATGCCGGTGGACAGGTCGTCGTACACGACCGTCCGTTCGCCCGCGTCCGTCATCGCGCGCACGACATGCGCCCCGATGTAACCGGCGCCGCCGGTGATCAGCCAGGTCATGTGGGGCCGTCTCCTCGTCCGTGGCCTGTGAGGGAGCGGGTGGGCTCCGGTCTCCGTCCGCGGTGAAGCGGGCGGCTCAGCCTGGTTCCGGCACAGGCGCGAGAGTTCACCGGCACTCCGGCGTCTCCTCCGGCGCCGACGCGTCCAGCGTCGAGGTGAGCCGGTCGAGGCGTTCGCGCAGCTCGCGGATCTCGTCGAGGTCGAACCCGGTCGCGGCGACGATCCGGTGCGGGACCCGCACCGCGCGCTCGCGCAGCGCCGCGCCCTCCCCGGTCAGCCGCACCTCCACCGAGCGTTCGTCCCGGACGCTGCGCTCCCGCCGGACCAGACCGGCCGTCTCCAGCCGCTTGAGCAGCGGCGACAGCGTGCCGGAGTCCAGGCGCAGGTGTTCACCGAGCGTCTTGACCGGCAGGTCGCCCCGCTCCCACAGCACCAGCATCACCAGGTACTGCGGGTAGGTCAGCCCCAGGTCCTTGAGGATCACCCGGTAGACGCCGTTGAAGGCGCGGGAGGCCGCGTGCAGGGAGAAGCAGATCTGGGAGTCGAGGCGCAGCCAGTTCTCGTCGGTGGCGGGGGTCGGCGTCGGGGTCATGTCTCCAGGATAGCTCTTGCGAGCCATTTAGTTGTGCACAATTAAGTTGTGTGCTCTACTTGTCGTCGTCGGGCGGCCGGAACGGGCCGCCGCTCCGTGACTCAAGAGGGATGGATCTTCCATGGACGCGCTCTACACCGCTGTCGCCACCGCCACCCACGGCCGAGACGGCCGTGCCGTCTCCTCCGACGGCACCCTTGACCTCGCGCTGGGCATCCCGGTGGAGATGGGCGGCAACGGTCAGGGCACCAACCCGGAGCAGCTGTTCGCCGCCGGGTACGCCGCCTGCTTCGGCAGCGCCCTCGCCCTCGTCGGCCGCCAGGCCAAGGTCGACGTCAGCGAGGCCGCCGTGACGGCCGAGGTCGGCATAGGCAAGCAGGGCGAGGGCTTCGGCCTCCAGGTCGCCCTCCGCGTCGAGCTGCCCGACACCCTGGACGAGGCGACCGGCCGCAAGCTGGTCGAGCAGGCCCACCAGGTCTGCCCCTACTCCAACGCCACCCGCGGCAACATCGAGGTCGACCTCGTCATCGAGTAGTCCCCGGCCCGCCAGACCCCGGCCCCGCGGCCCGGCCCCCTCACCCGACCCGCGCCAGCACCTCCCCCGTCCGCCCGCTCCACGCCACCACCACCGCCTCCTCGGGCACGGTGCGCCAGCGCGTCAGCAGCAGCCACCGCACGTGATAGCGGCGGGCGACGGCGGTGCGTACGGCGCGGGTCGACGTCGGGGCGAGGTAGGCGCGGACGTCGGCGAGCCGCCGCAGCCGCTCCCGTTCGTCCAGGGCCGGGTCCGGCCAGGCGGGCGCGGCGAGGTTCGGGCCGTGGCCCGCGATCGCGTGGACGGAGTAGTAGCCGTCGGTGATCACGACCTCGCCGGGCCCGATGTGCCGCGCGGCCCACTCGTACGTGGGCCAGCGCGGCGGCTGCGCGAAGCCGACCGGGTCCAGGGCGCGCGGGACGACCGCCCCCGCCTGCACGGCGAGGAAGCCCACGCAGGCCCCGGCCGCCGCGGCGGCTCCGAGCACCCGCCGCCACGCCGGCCACGGCCGCGGTGCCGCCAGCTCCACCGCCAGCGCGAACTGCAGCGGCACCAGCGTCAGCCCGAGGATCCGGCCGTACGTGTGGTGCCCGCTGACCCAGCCGTAGCCCACGACCAGGCAGTCGAGGGCGAACATCAGCACCAGCGGATCGCGCGGGGAACCCCGCCTCGCCCGCAGCCACAGCGCCGGCAGCCCCAGCAGCGCCAGCCAGAAGTGCCCGCCGAGGTCCCGGTACAGCCGCCGGTGCATGGCGTCCACGCTGCCGTTCCCGGCCAGCGCGAACACGTCGAAGTACGGCCAGCAGACGGCGACCAGCAGGGCGGTGCCGCCGGTCAGCGCCCAGCGCCCGAGGAGGGCCGGGGACCAGCCCCGCTGCCACCCCGCCGCGAACGCGACCGCCCCCAGCACCGCCGCCACCGCCGTGATCGGGTGGACCAGCAGGATCAGCCCGTACAGGGCGCCGAGCCCGGCGTACCCGGACACACCCGCCAGCCCGCGCGGCCCCACATAACGCACCCCGCGCACCGCGCCCCGGGCCCGCGCCCCCGTCCACCCCCACGCCCAGAACGCCAGCCCGATGGCGAACGTCGACGGATACCCCAGGTTCCCCGTCATCGACATCAGCCCGAGGTACCCGCTCCACCAGGCCCGCTCGGTCCCCCACAGCAGCGTCATGGCGGCCAGTGCCAGCACCGGCGCCCACGGTCTCGGCGTCAGCACGCGCACGAAGCGGCCGATGCCGGTCAGCAGGACCAGCAGGTTCAGCGGTCCGGCGAGCTTCACCACCTCCCAGCCGCCCAGCCCGGTCAGCCGGGCGAACGCGCCCTGCGCGACCGCGTACGGCGAGTAGTAAGGGCTGCCCGCGCCCGGCAGGTCGGCCATCGGGTGGCGCGGGCGGAGCAGGTCGGCCTTCAGGCGTTCGACGACCGCGGCGTGCTGGCCGGCGTCGCAGCACAGCGGCACCCGCCAGTAGGCCAGCGACATCAGCAGCCAGAACAGGAACCCGAAGACCTGGTAGGGGGTGGGCCGCCAGGCGCGGCCGCCGCGCAGCGCCGTCGCGCCGCGCGTGGCCCGCCGGACCAGAACGCCGGCGCTCATCGGACGGGGGGAACACGGAGGGGCTGAGGCATTGGCCGTATGTTCCCGCCGACGTCAACGCCTTAGCCGGGCGTCACCCCGTCGAGCGGCCCGTCACCTCATCGAGTGAGCCCGATCGGCGTGCCCCTGCGCCGGAACCGGGACCGGCCCGCGGCTGAGACGCTCCAGCAGCAACGGCACCCCCACCACCGGCAGCAGCCACGCCAGCACGATCAGCCGGCCGCCCCAGATGTTGATGTCGGGATGCCCGGCCTGGGTGAGGACCCCGGTGAACGCGGCCGCCAGCAGGAACCCGCCGAACGCCCGCCGCCCCCGCAGCGCGCCCCACGCCCCGGCCGCCAGCGCCGCCAGGAACAGCGGCTCCCACAGCTGCCGGCGCAGCCACTCCCCCCAGAAGTTGACCTGGAGGTGCAGGAACTCCGGCCACGGCCGGGCCCGGTCGGGCCGGGCGAAGTGCCCGGTGAGCAGGTCCTGGAGGCTCTCCGACCCAGACGGATAGTGCAGCACCCTGGCCAGCAGCAGCGTCCCGACCAGCCCGCAGCAGCCCACCACCCCGAGCGCGACCACCCCGCGCCCCGGCGCCCGGCCCCGCCGCCATCCCCGGACCACGATCACCGTGCCCGCCGCCGCCAGACAGAGCCCGAGGAACAGCGCCTGCGAGTGCTTCACCGTGAACAGGGCCAGCAGCGAGCCGCCCACCAGCCACAGACCGGCCCGTTCGCGCCGCCCGTGCAGCACCAGCGCGCACCCCCACACCGCCGCCAGCGTCAGCGCCAGCAGCAGTCCCTCCGTCATGGGCCGCATGGCGGTCGCACCGCACGGCAGGACGTAGAACAGCGCCTGGCCGGTCAGCGCGAGCGGCAGCGGCACGGACAGCGTGCGCAGGATCAGGAAGGCCAGCACGCCGCCCGCCACCGTCACCACGACACCCGCCGCCCACACGCCCCACTTCATGCCCAGCACGGTGAGGAACGGCACCAGGAACACCGGGTAGCCGGGCCGCGCCTCGAAGATCCGCATGAACCGCTCGGGCATGAACGGCACGGTGTGTCCGCCCGTCTGCCCCGCCCGCAGCCGCGCGTCCACGCCCCGCCACTGAGCGGCCCGGCACGTCTCCCGCACCCGCCGGGTGGGGCTCGGCGCGTGGAAGCGGACCACGTCGACCTTCTGCTGGCGGTGCGCGATCGACGCCTTGCCCGCGCAGGCGTAGGCGATGGTCGCGGACGCCGCCTCCCGCTTGCTGTCACCGCGCAGACTCAGGGCGTACGACAGGTAGTTCTTGCTGTCGGGGGTGTCCCGGCCGGAGACGTTCGCGAGCTGGAGCACGGCGAACACCGCGGCCAGGGCCAGCACCCAGGTGCGCGGCCTCACGAGGAGGTCAGCAGGTCACGGTCGGCGGACAGCACCGGCAGCGGCTCGGTGGCCGCCGGCGGTCCCGGCACCCACCCGTCCTCGCCGAGCAGCAGCGTCCGTACGACCCGTTCGGCGGCGTGTCCGTCGTCGTACGCGCCGAACCGCTCCCGGAAGACGGACCGCAGACGCGCCGACTCCTCGTCCCGCCAGGTCCCGGAGGCGAACAGCCACGCCAGCTCCCGGTAGGAGCGCGAGACATGGCCCGGCGGCTCGGCGGTGATGTCGAAGTAGGCGCCCCGGCTGGCCGTGAAGGCGCCCCAGTCGTCGGCGTGCACGACGATCGGCCGGTCCAGCAGGGCGTAGTCGAACATCAGGGCCGAGTAGTCGGTGACCAGGACGTCGGCGGCGAGCAGGACGTCCTCGACGTGCGGTTCGCCGGTCGCGTCGACCAGGACACCGCGCCGGTGCAGCTCGGCCAGGCCCAGGCCGCGCGCCGGGCCGGCGGCGAGCGAGGGGTGCAGGCGTACCACCAGGGTGTGGCCGGGGCCCAGGTCCTCGGCGAACCGGGCCAGGTCGATCCGGTCGACGTGGCCGCCGCGCCGGTAGTCGCGGCGGGTCGGCGCGTACAGCACGACCCGGTGGCCGGCCGGGACGCCGAGCCGGGCGCGGACGGCCGCGGAGTCGTCCGGGCGGGCACGCACGAGGACGTCGTTGCGCGGGCTGCCCGTCCGCAGCGAGGTGAAGTGACACGGGTACGCCCGCTCCCACACCAGCTCGGAGTGCGGGTTGGCGACCAGGCTGTAGTCCCAGCGGTCGGCGCGGCGCAGCATCTGCGGCACGTCCAAGCCGAGCCGGGCACCCGGCTTGTCCAGCAGGTCGGCGCCCATGTACTTGAGCGGGGTGCCCTGGTGGGTGTGGATGTGGACACTGCCGGGACGCTTGGGCAGCGTGCCGGGCCAGTTGACGTTGTTGACGAAGTACGTGGCCCGCGCGGCCACCCGGCGGTAGTGCGGAGAGTCCAGGAGGACGTGCTCCACGTCCGGCGGCAGCAGGGCCGCCGCCTCCTCGTCCCGCACCACCCACACCCCGCGCAGGTGCGGCGCGATCTCGTGTGCCGTGCGGTAGACCGCCGCCGGGTCGCCGAGCACGCCCCGGTGCGAGAACGCCGAGTAGAGGACGAGGTCCGGGTCCAGCGCCCGGCGCGCGCTCAGCCGGCCGCCGCCGGGCCTGCGCCGCGTGCTGGACATGTTCTGGCCCGACCTTTCGTCGATCGAGGTGTCGATCTCATGAGTGCCTCGGCCGAACC
>NZ_JBSFTY010000071.1:0-44769 GCF_053591515.1 Streptomyces sp. NPDC003011 | reverse complement strand
GGGTGGCGGATGGCGCGGGCCGGCCGGCGGGTGAGGGCGCTCCGGTCCGCTGGCTGCACCAGGTGGTGTGAGGCTTTCATCGTCCGGGGACCGGTCGTGCGCGGCGCGCCGGACGCGGAGCCGTGTACGTCGGCGGACCGGCCCCCGTCCGCCCTGCCGCCCGTAGTCGACGTGCCGGACGTGCCGGAGGAGCAGCCGGTCAGCGCCGAGGCCCCCAGCGAGGCCAGCAGGACCGCGGAGGTCAGCGCCGTCTTCCTCATCGCTGCGACCCGGTCAGCGCGGGGGTCAACTCGGCCCACGGATTGGGAGGTTCGCCGGTCACGGGCCCGCAGACGGCCGCGCCACGCTCGTGCGCGGTGCGTACCGCGAGGGGTACGAGCGCCTCGGGCACGCCGTAGACCAGGTGGCACAGCCGCTCCGGTGGATGCCGGCCGGCCCACGCCGGTCTGCTGAACGCCGACACGTACGTCGACCAGTGGCCCTCGAACGTGACGGTCAGGTCGGCGAGACGGGCGTAGCCGGGCGCCGGATGGACCCCGGGGTTGATGACGACCGTCCCGGCACCGAGCCGGCGGACGGCCCGCACCAGCCGGCGGCAGGCCGACAGCCCGTCCGGCGTCGCCGTCACCCGGTCGAGGAAGCAGCCGTCGGCCCCGTACCACTCCTGGTGCCGGCGTACGTCCTCGGCGATCACGGCGGTCTCACGCACCCCGTAGTCGGTGTCGACGTACCCGAGCAGCCGCGCCCCGGCCGCGCGCAGCGCCTTGGCCGCCGCGGTGAAGGCGGGATCGGGGGTGTCGCCCGGCCCGTTCGCGGGGTTGAGGACGACCCCGTAGGTGTCGGCGGCGGCCGTGATCAGCCGGTGCCAGGCGCCCGGGTCCTCGGCTGGATGGACGTACAGCGGGATCAGCAGGCTCACGGGCTGCCGTCGCCTCCCCCGTCTTCCCACAACGCGGTCAGCGCGTCGTCGAGGGTGTGCGCCGGGCGCCAGCCCAGGGCCTGTCCGGCGGCGGTGATGTCGGAGCACTGCCACGACACCTCCGCCGAGCGGGCCGAGCCGGCGGCGTTCTCCTCGATGCGTCCCCGGAAGCCGGCCTTGTCGGCCAGGCCCCGTACCAGGTCGCGCACCGGAACGGCCCGGCCCCCGCCGATGTTGAGGACGGGCGGCAGCGGGCCGGGGGCGGTGACCGCGCACGCCACCGCCCGCGCCACGTCGCGCACGTCGACGAAGTCGCGGTACGCGGACAGGTCACCGAGTCGCAGCACCGCCCGCGGGTCCGGGCCGGCCCCGCGCAGCAGTCCCGCGATCCGGCCGGGCAGCCCGGCGGCCGGCGCACCGGGCCCCACCGGGTTGCCCACCCGCAGCACCACCGCGTCCAGGCCGGAGGCGGTCACGGCGACCGTGCCCGCGAGCTTGGTCGCGCCGTACGGGCCGACCGGGCGGGTGGCCGCCGACTCCGGGACCCGGCTGTCCGGGGCACCGGGGCCGTACTCGGCGGCCGAGCCCAGGTGCACCAGGCGCGCCGCGGGCACCGCCTCACGCAGCGCGGCGCACAGCACCGCCGGGCCGCGGGCGTTGACCTCCGCGAGCGTCACGGCGTCGCCGCCGGTCGCACCCGCGCAGTTGATCACGGTGTCGGGAGCTGCCGCCGCGAGGGTCTTCGCCAGTCGTTCGGGGCGGACGGAGGCCAGGTCGACGGGGAACTCGGCGGACGAGCGGCCGCCGCCGAGGACCTGCGCGCCCGGCAGGGCACGCAACCCCTCGACGACGTGGCGGCCCAGGTAACCGGTGTGTCCCAGGACGAGAATGCGCATGGGGTGCTCAGGCTCCCTTGAGCAGAAGCGACTTGCGGCTGGTGAACTCCGCGTTGGCCCGGTCGTAGTCGTCCGGGCGCCCGATGTCCAGCCAGTACCCGTCGAAGTCGTAGGCGTGCGGCTGGTCCTGGGCGGCCAGCAGGTCGAGCACCAACTCGTCGAAGCCCAGGGGCAGTCCGGGCGTGTAGCCGTCGAGCGTGGAGCGGGACAGGCCGTAGACACCCATGGAGACCCGGTAGTCCATGCTGGGCTTCTCGGTGAACGCGACGACCCTGCTCGCATCGGTGGTCAGCACCCCGAAGTCGATGTGCACCTTGCGGGCGTACGTGGCGATGGTCAAGGACGCGCCCGACTCCCGGTGCCGGCACAGGACGTCGGCGTAGTCGAGGTCGGTCAGGACGTCGCCGTTCATCACCAGGAACGACTCGGGCAGCCGGTCCCGCAGGGTGAGCAGCGGGCCCATCGTGCCGAGCGGGCTCTCCTCGGTGGCGTAGTCGATGCTCATGCCCCACTGGGAGCCGTCGCCGACGTACGCGCGGATGATCTCGCCCAGGTGGCCGATGGCGATGGTGCAACTGGTGAAACCGGCCGTGGCGAGCTGGCGCAGCACGATCTCCAGGATGGCGTGCTGGTCGCCGATGGGGACGAGCGGCTTGGGCAGGGCGGTGGTGTAGGGCCGCAACCGGACACCCTTGCCTCCCGCCAGGATCACTACGTGCATGGGGCTCCTCCTTCGTGGATGTGCGTGCGCGGACCTGTGCCGGACGGGGATCAGATGTTGTAGATGCCGGTCTTGTAGCGGGCGAGGTTGGCCGGGTCGCGGAAGAACTCCACGGTGTGCGCGAGGCCCTCCTCCAGGGTGTGGGCGGGCTGCCAGCCGGTGGCGGCGGCGAGCCGGCTCGCGTCCGCGACCAGCCGCATCACCTCGGAGTTCGCGGGCCGGATGCGGGCGGTGTCCTCGCGTACGTCGAGGGCGGTGTCCATCACCTTGCCGATCAGCGCGACGAGGTCGCCGACCGAGATCTCCCCGCCGGTGCCGGCGTTGAAGGTGCGGCCCACGACCTGGGCGGCGGGCGCGGTGCCGACGGCGAGGAACGCCTGAGCGGTGTCCTTGACGAAGGTGAAGTCCCGGGTGGGCCGCAGGTCGCCGAGGGTGATCGTGCGCTCCCCCGCCGCCACTTGGCCGATGACGGTGGGGATCACCGCGCGCATCGACTGGCGTGGCCCGAACGTGTTGAACGGCCGCAGCGTCACCACCGGGGTGTCGAAGCTGGCGTGGTAACTGTCGGCCAGCCGGTCCCCGCCCGCCTTCGAAGCGGCGTACGGCGACTGGGTGTTGATGGGGTGGTCCTCGGTGATCGGCACGGTCCGCGCGGTGCCGTACGTCTCGCTGGTCGAGGTGTGCACCAGGCGGGGCGTACCGAGCGCGCGCACCGCCTCCAGCACGTTGAGTGTGCCGGTGACGTTGGTGTCCACGTAGCTGTGCGGTGCCTGGTAGGAGTACGGGATCGCGATCAGCGCGGCCAGGTGGTAAGCGGTGTCGGCGCCTTCGAGCAGGCCGCGGACCGAGCCGGGGTCGCGGACGTCGCCGAGGACGATCTCCACCTGGTCGAGGACGTCCGGGTGCAGGGTCTCCAGCCAGCCGTAGGAGGAGAAGGAGTTGTACTGGGCCATGGCCCTGACGCGGTGTCCCGAGGCGACGAGTGCCTCGGTGAGGTGGGAGCCGATGAAACCCTCGGCTCCGGTGACGGCGGCGAGCGGTGCGGAGGTCAACTCGGGTGTCCTTCCGGTTGTTCGGGCGGGAGTGGGGCGACGGATCGTGCGGGGACGGGAGGTGTCGGCGGGTACGTCAGACGTGCGGGGCGGGCCGTCCCAGGAGCCACAGCGCGCACCCCGCCAGAGACAACGCCGCCGCGCCGCAGCACAGCGGCAGCGCCGACGGGCCGGGTGGCAGGTGCAGCACGGTGACCGCCCCGGCGCCGCCCGCGGCGGCGAGGGAGATCGCGGCCGACGGCCAGGCCGCCCCGAACGCCTGGAGCAGCAGCGCGGTCCACAGGACGGCCCCGAGCAGCAGCAGGGCGGCCGGCTCGGAGCCGGTGAGCAGGGCCGCGGGCAGCAGCGGCAGGAGGTAGGCGAACAGGCAGAGGGCGAGGATGCCGGCCGAGCGGAGCAGGAATCCGGCGGGCGTGGCGGTGGCGCGCAGCGCGGCGACCGACAGCCCCCGGAAGCGGTACAGCAGCCACTCCGCCGGGCCCATGCTGACCGTCAGCACGATCACCGCGTACGGCTCCTCCCTCCCCTCCAGCAGCACCAGCACACCCGCCGCCAGCCCGAACAGGCCGTACGGCAGCGACCATCGCAGACGCGGCCGGGTGGCGCCGGGCACGGGCGGCACGGCGAGGACGGTGTACAGGGCCCGGCCGGTGACGGCGAGTGTGGCGAGCAGTGCCAGCAGCGGCAGCCCGGCCCGCAGCAGGGAGCCCGGCTCCCACCACGGCAGGACGGCGGCACCGGCGACCAGCGGGCTGAGCACGGCCAGCAGCAGCCGTTCCCGGCCCAGCACCAGCAGGACGCCCGCCGCCGCGAGGTACGCCGACTGCGCGGCCGCCACCAGCGTCACCGGGCCGGCCTCGGCGGGCAGCGCGGCGATCGCGGTGGCGGCCGCCGCTCCGAGGGGCGCGCCCACCAGGAGCGTACGGCCCGCTTCCCGCCGCCCGGTCGCCATCCGCAGGTGGGCGCGGTGGCCGAGGGCCTGGCCCCAGGCCCAGGAGGCGAGTCCCGCCACGATCAGGGCCGGGGCGTGGCCGCCGGCGTTCCACAGCGGTGCGGTCAGCAGGTAGGCGAGCCCCGGGAGGGCGAACAGCACGCCCCGCAGCAGGCAGCGCACGGTGTCGGGGCGCCACGGGTCGGCCGTCGGCGCGGGCTCCGGGAAGGTGCGCGGCACCCGGTCGTACAGCGCGGAGGCGAGCGAGAACAGGTTCGGGTGGCCGTACCGCTCCTTGATCAGGGAGGCGGACAGGCCCTCCGCCTCCAGCAGGGCGGCCACTTCGTAGGGGTGGACGGCGGGGCCGACGCGGTCGGCGATCTCGGCGGCCAGTTCGCTGACCGCCTCCTCGTCCGGGCCGCTCCGGGGCAGCCGGATGGCGAGCGTGCTGTCGTCCAGGGCCCAGCGCGGCCGGCGGCGCGGGGGGCGGGGCTCGGCGAGCCGCAGTGCCAGGGTGTCCTGTTCGGCGCCGCCCGGTTCGAGGGATATCGGGCCGCTCATCCGGCCACCGTGCTCATCGGCGCGAGCACCTGGGACGTGGTCGTGAGGTGTTCCGGCTGCCGTGTCCGGGTGGGCAGTTCGAGGTAGATGGAGCGGAAGGTGTCGATGGTCTGGCGCAGGGTGAACTGCTCGATCACCCGCAGCCGTGCCGCCTCGCCCATCGCCCGGCGGCGCCCCGGATCGCGGAGCAGGTCCAGCGCGGCCGCCGCCATCGCGTCCGGGTCACGCGGCGGCACCACCAGTCCGGTGTCGCCGACGGCCTCCCGCACTCCGCCCACGTCGGTGGAGACGGTCGCCCGTCCGCACGACATGGCCTCGATCAGGGTGAACGGGAAGCCCTCGCTGATGCTGGAGAGCATCACGATGGTGCCGGCCGCGTAGGCGTCCTTGATGTCGTCGACGCGGCCCTCGAACGTGACGGCGTCCGCGTGCCCGAGGCCGGCGGCCAGCGCCTCGCACCGTTCCCGGTAGGCCTCCCCGCCCCGGGGTGTCCCGCCGAACAACCGCAGGCGGGAGTCCGGGAGTTGGGCCCGCACCAGGGAGAAGGCCCGGATCAGGGTCTCCAGGTCCTTGATGGGGTCGACCCGGCCCGCCCAGCTGAGGGTGAGTGCCTCGGGCTCGGGTCCGGCCGGCGGAAACGCGGCCGGGTCCACGCCGTTGTAGACCGTGCGGATGGACTCCGGGTCGGCGCCGCCCTGCTCCTCCCACAGCCGGTTGTAGCGGTTGCCCGGCGTGATCAGGGAGGCCCGGCGGTAGCTCTCCTCCGCCAGCAGCCGGAAGAACCCGAGGACGACGGCCTTCACCGGCCAGCGGTAGGGGGCGGTGCGGTATCCGAGGTAGCGCTCGCGCAGGTAGACGCCGTGCTCGGTCAGCAGGAGGGGTACACCGTGCCGTTCGAGCGCGGCGAGGCCGGGCAGCACGGCGACCCCTCCGCTGACGGCGTGCGCCACCCCGTCCTCGGGTGCCGGCGCCGCCAGCGGGCGCAGGGCGTGTTCCAGCAGGGCGGTCGCGGTGAGCGCGTCGTGCAGGGTGGGCCGGGCCTCGCGCACGGCCCGGCCCGGCCGGTTCCACACGTCGGCCAGGATCGTGACGGCCCGGTCGCCGCGCAGGAACGGGCTCAGCGCTCCGTCCGCCGCGGCCCGCGCCATGGCGTACAGGGCGGGCGGGAACCCGGCCTCGGCGCGGGGATCGACCAGCGCGGTCAGGAACTGCTCGTAGGCGGCGGCGAGTTGGTTGCGGGCCCGGCCCCGGGGCGCCCGGCCTTCGGGCGGGGCGCCCCACATGGGGACGGACAGGAGGTGCGAGACATGGGCGGGCAGGTCCCAGACGGCGGGTTCGCGTCCGGTGCCGGTGACGGCGATGACGTCGAAGTCGATGTCGGGCATGCCCTGGACGAGTTGGTCGCACCAGACACTCACGCCGCCGTGACTGTGCGGGTAGGTGCCTTCGGTGAGCAGGGTGACGCGCGTCGCGCCGGGGCGTCGCGCGCCGTGGGGAACGTGCATCGATGTGCTCCACGGCCGAGGTGTGGGGTGGTTCGTACCGGCCCCGGCCGCCGTCGGGCGGCCGCGACCTTCGAGCGGTCCCTGGGTCGGTGCGCCCTCAGCTGTCCGCGGTGTACGGAACCGGCTCGCTCACGCCCGCGGGGACACGGGTGTCCGGCGCGGGTTCCGTGGCCGGCGCGGTGCCGGAGGTGCCGGCCGCCGGGGCGTCGGCGGGCGCCGGCAGGGTGAGGCCGAGCGGGGTGCCCGCGGAGGGCGTCCAGCCGGACACCTCGCCCGCGTACGGCGTGCCGAAGGCGGCGCCGGCCAGCGTGGTCCCGGCGGGCGCGGTCGCCGTCACGGCCAGCCCGTCCGGCGCTTCGACGGTCACCTGCGCACCGATGCGGTAGGCGCTGACCTCACCGGCCCGGAGAGCGGCCTGCCAGGCGGCCCTGCGGGCGAGTTCGGTGCCGATGTCCTTCATCCGCGGGTTCACCACGGGGGCGTTGTCCGCGAAGAGGGCGTCGTAGCCGTCGAGGACACCGCTCAGCACCGGGTAGGCGATGCGGTCCTCGGCCAGGTTGGACTGGTGGATGAAGTGCGGCTTGGGGTCGTTGGACAGCACGTGCCCGAGCGCGATGCGGGTCTCCAGCGGCACGATGTGCCCGGCGTAGCCGGTGGTGATGTCCAGCGGCGCCGCGAGACACGTCATGATGGCCGGGTTGTCCTCGCAGGCGCCACTGCCGCCCTGGGCGCGGCTGGTGTAGATCCAGTTGTACTCGTCGACCTGCTCGGCCGCCCGGCCCACGTTGTAGAAGACGTTCATCGGGTGGCGGGGGACGGTCGTGGCCGGGCCGGCCTGACGCTGCGCGGGCTCACGGGAGTTGTCCGAGCCGAGCCAGGCGATGTCGTTGTCGCCGAGGGCGAGCGCCAGGTTGGGGTTGTCCTCGGGCTGCTGCGGCAGCACCTTGATGCCCGAGTGCTCACCGGTGACCAACTCGCCGTTCTCCAGCGGGAGTCCGGCGGTCTGCCCCCATACGCGGTTGGTGGCGATCTCGTCGGAGATCTCCGCGCGGCCGACCCACCGGGTACTGCCGTCGGCGTCGGTGGCGCACTTCCAGGGCACGGTCGCGGTGTCCTGCACGCAGCCGAGGAAGGGGTGCGAGTAGGTGTGGTTGATCCAGCGGAACCGGTTCCGCTCCGCGATCAGCTTGTCGGCGAGGGCGTCGGCGCCGTTGTTGTCCTCGCGGCGGTCGTCGCTGCCGGCGCCGTTGTAGGCGAAGTCGAGGGTGAAGTCGTGGCCGTCCTGCCAGGAGGCGGCGTGGTCGACGTCCGCGGGCGTCATCCGGATCGGGTCGGGCGTGGCGTCGGGGTCGGCGCAGTCGACGTCGCCGGGCCTGCAGTTCAGGGCGGTGTTCCAGCGCTCGTCGGCGGCGAACACGTCGTCCACGTGCACGGCGAAGTAGTTGCGGGAGGCGCCGAGACGGACGCCGCCGGTCATCCATTCCACGATGCCGCGGGCCAGCAGCCGGAACTGCTGCTGGTACTGGTTGTAGACGAACGTGACGACGAGCTCACGCCGCCCGTCGTGCCGGTATTCGCCCACCAGCGAGCCCCGTGTCGCCTGCCCGGGGATCGGAGCGTCGACGTACGAGGTGAAGTCGGCGCCCGCCGTCGGCGTCGACAGGTAGGCGTAACTCTCGCCCACGTTCGGGTCGTTGTCCTCGAAGGGCACCGCGCCGTCGAGGTAGCCGAAGGGGCCCGCCCGGCCGGCGGGGGTCACCGAGGCCTGCACGCCGTCCATGCCGCCGGCGTAGCCGCCGTGGACCGGGTACCGCAGACCCGCCTCCGGACGCGCGTAGGTGTAGGCGTCGACCTGGGGAATCGCGTACGTCTGCTCGTAGGCCGCGAGGGCGGCCATCTCCGTCGAACCGGCCGCGAACGGGTTGTCGTTGGGCAGGACGACGGCCTGGAACCTCGCGCGCGGCCGGCCGTCCACGGTGTCCGCGAGGAAGCCGGCGTCGATCACGGGCCGGTCGGACCGCGTGAGGTCGATCTCGGTGTACGGCGTCCCGGCCGCGTCCAGTTCCGCCGCGATGGCGTCGGTGGACGGGCCGCCGTCGCTCACCACCAGCACCCGCAGGTCGATGCGGGGTGTGATGTCGGCGGCGTGGGCCGCCCCGGCCGGCAGGCCGAGCGCGACGACGAGCGCGCCCACCGTCAGCGCCGTCGTGCGTATGGTCCGCTTCATGCGGTGAAGTCCCCTCCCCGGGCAGGGGTGAGCACGGCTCCCATGGAGCGGACGCACCCCCTGGCGTGACGCCGGCGTCCCCCTCAGAAGCCAGTCGTCGACGCATCCGTCGCGTCACATAGTGAGGCAGGTGTGTAGCTTTTGTGGTCATGCTGCGAAACATGACGGAAAAGCACAGGTGTCCAACGGGGCGTCCAGGGAACCGGGTCGGGCACTTTTCCGTCGTGGTGGCGCGGGTGGCCCGATGGACGCGAGGGCCCCGAGTGCTGGTGGCGCCGGGACGGCACACCGCCGGACCACCGGGGTCCGCCGGGCTCGACGCCGATCCCCTTCGCCGTGCTGGGCGCGCCCGGTCACAGGCCGATTTCAGGTCACGCTCACCACGGTCACAGGCGTGCGCGACGGGCCGTCAGGCGCACAGCACGCGCGTCTCGGGCGTGTGGACCGTCCGCCGCTGGCGTTCGCGCTGTCGCTGAACTCGGCGTAGCAGTACGAGGAGAAGCCGATGGTGCCGTTGCAGCCGGAGCCGGCGGCGACCTGGAGCGTCAGCGTGACGGTGCGGCTCTGGCCGGGCGGGACGGTGGCGCCGTAGGTGGTGCCGAGGTGGGCGGGGCCGGTTCCGGAGCAGGGGTGGTGGCGCTGTCGGTGGCGAACGTCAGCTCGGCCGGCGCCGGTGCGGACGCGCTCGCACCGGGGGTCAGACCGAACAAAGCGAGGGCGGCACCTAGGCCCAGGTGCGCCATGAGTGGTGATCGCAGCGGCCTGGGAGGCCATGCAGGCGGCGAACACACCGTCTGCCCGGACCGGGGCGCGCGCGACGCCGTTCCGGCCGGAAGTGTGCACCGCGTGCAGGCCGCGTGATGAAGCGGCGGGGAACCGAGAAGGCTCTGTCGACGCGCGGTGACGAGGGGGCGACGCGGTGGTCCGGCCGGGCGGGGACGCCGACGGGCTCCCGGGGCCGACGGATGACATTGGCTTGTATCAGGTCCGGTATCAGATCCGGGGGGGCCGTTCCCCCGTCGGCGCGGGGTGCGGACACTCCCGGCCGCCCGCCGGTCCGTCGGGGAAGCGTCCGCGGGCCCGACGGACCGGCGGGGAAGCGTGGAGCGGACGGTGTGGCCGCGCCCGGCGCGTGGGTCTCGATCCCGGTACGCCCGCCCGCCGTCGTCCCGGCGGGCGGACCCGGATCAGCCGCGGGTTCGGATCAGCCGCGGGGGCGGTCGGCGGGGTGGACGAGGTCGTAGGGGCGCGGGTAGGCGGCGGGGCGGTACGGGACGTAGCGGGCGGCGGCGGTGGGATCGGCCTCGCCGGCGCGGGCGTTGAGGGCGTCGGGGTCGGCGGCCTTCCAGCGGCCGGTGTCGATGCGGTCCTCCACGGTGTGCAGGGCGGCGATCTGCTCGGCCGGACTGAAGGTGCAGTGGCCGGCGTTCTCGACATAGGCCTGGTGCAGCAGGGGAGCCGAACCGGCGGCGACGACCGCCCGGCGCAGGGCGCTCTCGGCCTGCACGGGGATGAGGCCGTCTCCGGTGGTGTGGATGGCCAGTTGGGGCTTGACCAGCCTGCCCGTGAAGGAACTGGTGGCGGCCATCTTCTCGACCGCGGCCGGGTCGGCCTTGATCCGGGGTGTCCGGTTGAGGGTCGTGAGGTCCGCCTTCAGGGACAGCCCGGCCTTGGCGTAGAGCTCGGCGACCTCCTTGTGCAGCGGGGAGCGGCGGAGCAGGGCGGCGTAGTCGACCCCGGTGTTCCAGGACATGGTGCCGCCCACGCGGCTCTCCGCCTCCTGCCGCCAGGAGAAGGCCGGGAACCGCAACAGGCCCATCACCCCCTGGTACTGGTTGGCCTGCTGACCGTCCCAGTCGGTGGGTTCGGGGCGGGGCTGGGCGGGGTCGTTCCAGCCGGGGATGTCGTGCAGCGCGGCGGCCAGCGCGACGCGGGCCCGGCCGGTGCTCGTGGCCTGCGCCCCGGAGACAGCGGTGGACAGGGTCCGCGCCGCCGCGGCGGCCTCGCCCGGGCTGCCGAACCCCGTCAGCTTGATGCCGGAGTCCGGTGCGAGCAGGGCCTTCAGGGCGAAGACGGGGTCGAGGGTGCTGTTCCAGTTGGCGACGCCGCCCTGCACCAGGCCGCACATGGAGAGCGAACCGTCGATGCGGTCGGGGTGACGTTCGGCGATGGCGGTGGTGACCAGGCCGCCGTACGAAGTCCCCCAGGCGATCGTCTCGCGGGCCGGGCCGAAGCGTCCGGTGAAGGCGTCGAGGGTGGCGAGCTGGTCCGGCACCGCGTCGGTCACCGCCCAGCCGGTGGTGGCGTACGAGGAGCCGATCAGCGCGTAACCCGCTTCCAGGAGAAGCGACTTGGTGGCATCGTCGGGGCCGTTCTGGGCGGGGTTGGCCGGCCCGGCCGGGCGATAGCCGTGGCTGTAGAGCAGGACGGTGCCGTTCCAGCGGCCGGGGACGTCCATCAGGTAGGCGGCGCCGGACGGCAGGGTCCCTTCGACGTGCGCGGCGGGGCCCGTGGCGTGGGCGGCCGGGGCGACGGGACCGCAGAGCAGCAGTGCCGTCAGGACGATGAGTGTGCGGGTTCTGGTGCGGGTCGTCATGGGCGGAGCTCCTTCTCGGGGTTCCTGGTGGGGGGCGGGCAGGACGGGGAGCTGTCGCAACCTCAGTTGTCCGGAGTGCTGACAGCGTGAAGGTAGGTGTGTAGATTTTCGCCGTCAAGAAAGTGCACAACATAAGCGACTTTCCTCCCGCTGGGGCGAGTTCGGTGCCCGGTGCCGACGTGCTCGCTCAAGCCCGTGCGCCTTCACCCGGCCGGTGCGCGCAGCGCAGCTTGTCCAGCCCCCTCACTCCGTCCACAGGTGCTTTCCTCAGGAGGAGCCCATGCACAGGCGCATTCCAGGGCTTGCCGCAGTACTGATCACGGTCGTCGGCGCGGCCGGATGCGGATCGTCGGACTCGGGGGCGGGGGGTACGTCGTCCTCGGGCGGGACCACCACGGTCAAGGTCGGCATCATCCCGATCGTCGACGTCGCCCCGCTCTATCTCGGGCAGGAGAAGGGGTTCTTCAGCAGCCGGGGCATCGAACTGGAGATGGTGAGCGCCCAGGGGGGCGCGGCGATCATCCCCGGAGTGGTGAGCGGGCAGTTCCAGTTCGGGTTCAGCAACACGACGTCACTGATGGTGGCCCAGGTGAAGGGGGTACCGGTCAGGTCCGTGGTCAACGGCGCCGCCTCCAACGGCAAGGTCGGGGCCGACGTCACCGGGGTGGCCGTCAAGAAGGACAGTCCGGTCAAGTCGGCCAGGGACCTCGCGGGGCGCACGGTCGCGGTGAACACCCTGCAGAACATCGGGGACACCACGGTGCGCGAGTCGGTCCGGCAGGCCGGCGGCGACCCGTCGAAGGTCGAGTTCGTGGAGATACCGTTCGACCAGATGCCGGCCGCGCTGGACGCCGGCCGGGTGGACGCCGCCTGGATGGGCGAGCCCTCGATGACGGTGGCCAAGGCACAGGGCGCCCGCGTCGTGGCCTCGCCGTTCGCCGAGACGGACCCCGAGCTCACCGTCGCGACGTACTTCACCTCCACCCAGGTGGCGAAGCGGAACCCGGACCTGGTGAAGAACTTCACCGCCGCCATGACCGAGTCGCTGCGGTACGCCACCGACCACCCGGACGAGGCGCGCCAGATCCTCACCACCTACACCAAGATCAGCGGCGATGTCCTGGCGAAGCTCACCCTGCCCGGCTGGCCGCCGGACG
This sequence comes from Streptomyces sp. NPDC003011, assembly GCF_053591515.1. NCBI lineage: Bacteria > Bacillati > Actinomycetota > Actinomycetes > Kitasatosporales > Streptomycetaceae > Streptomyces > Streptomyces sp. NPDC003011. The sequence continues at coordinate 32,204 of NZ_JBSFTY010000071.1, read as the reverse complement.
TCGACAGGGCCTCCCTCGAGAAACTGGCCGCCCTCAGCGAGAAGGACGGCCTCTTCGGAGGCAAGAAGCCCGATCTGGACGCCCTGTTCTCATGACCGGCGCCCGCACCGCCGTCACCGGGCCGGGACAGGGAACAACCGAGGATGGTTGACCGTTCATCCATACGTGGCTGCGGAGGGGACAGCGTCCCCGGGCCTCACCCCTGCCCGTGGGGACGATCGTCCGGCTGAAGCCCCACGGAGCCTTTCGCCGCGAGGCGACCGCCCTCCGCAGGCCACCGCGCACGGCCCCGGCTGGTCTCCCCCGTCCAGCCGGGGCCGTGCGCCGCAAGAGGGCCGCAGCAGCCGCTCCCCCGTCCGACCTCCGGTCAGCGGGTGGCGAGGAACTCGAGCGTGTCGATCACGCGGTTCGAGAAGCCCCACTCGTTGTCGTACCACGCGACCACCTTGACGTGGCGGCCGTCGACGCGGGTGAGGGCCGAGTCGAAGATCGACGAGGCGGGATTGCCCGTGATGTCGGACGACACGAGCGGGTCGTCCGAGTACTCGAGGATGCCGGCGAGCGGCCCTTCCGCTGCGGCGCGGTACGCCGCCAGCACGTCGTCGCGTGTCACGTCGCGGGAGACGGTCGTGTTGAGTTCGACGATCGAGCCCACCGGCACCGGTACCCGGATCGAGTCGCCCGACAGCTTGCCGTTGAGGTTCGGCAGCACCAGGCCGATCGCCTTGGCGGCGCCGGTCGTGGTCGGCACGATGTTGACGCCGGCGGCCCGGGCGCGACGGGCGTCGCGGTGCGGACCGTCCTGGAGGTTCTGCTCCTGCGTATAGGCGTGCACCGTCGTCATGAACCCGTGTTCGATACCGGCGAGTTCATCGAGGACGGCGGCCAGCGGCGCGAGCGCGTTGGTGGTGCAGGAGGCGTTCGAGACAACCGTGTGCACGGCCGGGTCGTAGGCGTCGGTGTTGACCCCGAACGCGAGCGTGACGTCGGCGCCGTCCGACGGCGCGCTGACGAGCACCTTCTTCGCGCCCGCGTCGAGGTGGGCGCGGGCGGCCTTGGCCGAGGTGAAGCGGCCGGTGGCCTCCAGGACGAGGTCGACGCCGAGCGCGGCCCACGGCAGTTGCGCCGGTTCGCGCTCGGCCAGCACCGTGATCCGGCGGCCGTCGACGACGAGGGTGTCCCCGTCGACGGTCACCGGGCGTCCGAGCCGGCCGGCCGTGCTGTCGTAGGCGAGCAGCCGGGCGAGAGTGGCGGGCTCCGTCAGGTCGTTGACGGCGACGACCTCAAGGGCGCTCTCGCGCTCCAGCAGTGCGCGCAGCACATTGCGTCCGATGCGGCCGAAGCCGTTGATGGCGATGCGAGTCATGAGTGGTGTCCCTTCCCTTCCCCACCAGGCTCGCCCGCGGCCGTCGCCGCTGACAGTGGCGGGATCGCCACGGTTCAAAAGGATCCCGCCAGGCGGTGCCGCGGGTCACTCGCCCCGGGTGAAGGTGCGCCGGTACTCGCTCGGTGTGGTGCCGAGGATGCGCTGGAAGTGCAGGCGCAGGTTCGCACCGGTGCCGAGCCCGACGTCGGCGGCGATCTGCTCGACACCGCGCTGCGAGCGCTCGAGCAGTTCGCGGGCCAGGTCGATGCGGGCGCGCATCACCCACTGCATCGGGGTGTAGCCGGTCTCCTCGACGAAGCGCCGGGAGAAGGTGCGCGGCGAGACCCCGGCCTGCCGCGCCAGTATGTCGAGGGTGAGAGGCTCGCCGAGCCGGTGCAGCGCCCACTCGCGGGTGGCGGCGAACCGCTCGCCGAGCGGCTCGGGGACGCTGCGCGGCACGTACTGGGCCTGGCCGCCGCTGCGGTAGGGGGCGGCGACCAGACGCCGGGCCGCGTGGTTGGACGCGGCCACTCCGAGGTCGCCGCGCAGGATGTGCAGACACAGGTCGATGCCGGAGGCGGCGCCGGCCGAGGTGAGCACGCTGCCCTCGTCGACGAACAGCACGTTCTCGTCGACCTGGACGAGCGGATGCCTGGCCAGGAGTGCCCGCGTGTAGTGCCAGTGCGTCGTGGCGCGCCTGCCGTCGAGCAGGCCCGTGGCGGCGAGCGCGAAGGCGCCCGTCGAGATGGCGGCGAGCCGCGCTCCCCGGTCGTGGGCGGCGACCAGTGCGTCGACGACGGCCTGCGGCGGGTCGTCGCGGTCCGGGAACCGGTAGCCGGGGACGAAGACGATGTCGGCCCACGCGAGCGCCTCCAGGCCGTGGGCGACGTGGTACGCGAGGCCATCGCCGCCGGTCACGGGACCGGGTGTCGCCCCGCACACCCGCACCTCGTACGGCATGCTCGCGCGGGTCGTGAACACCTGCGCGGGGATGCCGACATCGAGCGGCTTCGCACCCTCGAGCACAAGGACGGCGACGCGATGCAGGCGGGAGGCTGGCACAGGAAGAGGTTACGTGGGGCGTGACGCTACAGCGGCAGCGCGACCGGCTGCACCGACTACCCCGCCCACGCCGCCTGACCAAGGCCCCCGACGCCCGGCGAATCACCGACGTCGAGCGCCTCGACACGACTGGGCGTACGGCGGTCCGGCACCCCTTGGAGTCACGGGCCGCCACCGCCGTGCGCCGCGGCTGTCTCCCCTCGCATCCCGGCGTTCTGCGCCGAGGTCGAGGGAGTCCGGCGTCGCCGCACGGACATCACCGGTCACCGCCGATGCTCACCTCGGGGCGGGAGGCACCGGGAAGAGCATGCAGCTACTGGTGGCGTGGGCGAGCAGTCGGTCCGTCGCGTCGATCAACTGGGCCTGGGCGAGTGCGGTCTGGCGGCCCTTGTCGACCACCGTGCCGATGGCGCGCACCGTACCCGTCTCCACGGTGATCCGCCGCAGGAACTTCACGGTCAGGTCGAGTGAGGTGTACGCCATGCCTTGCGGGAGGATGGACTGGACGGCGCAGCCCGCCGCCGAGTCGAGCAGGGTGGCGAAGATGCCGCCGTGCACGCTGCCGATCGGGTTGTAGTGCTCCTCCCCCGGCGTCAGGGAGAACACCGCCCTGCCGGGCTCCACCTCGTCCAGAGTGAAGTCGACGGTGTAGTTGACGGGCGGCCCCGGCAGTCGCCCCGCCCGCAGCTCGCGCAGGAAGTCGATGCCGGCCATGCGTCCGGCGGCTTCCGCCAGGAGCGCGGGATCTTCCCATTGATACGTACGTGTTCGTCCCACGACCGACGCCTTCCCCTCTGGCTTTTACAAGTGAAGCTAGCTGCGGGCTCACCTGACTGTCAATGACGAAGCCAGACCCTTACGATGGCGGGATGGAGTGGCTTGAGGCGAGTACCGAGAACTGCCCCGTCCAGCGCACGCTCGACGTGGTCGGGGAGAAATGGACGCTGCTGATCCTGCGTGACGCCGTCAACGGGGTCCGCCGCTTCGACGACTTCCGCCGCCACATCGGCCTGTCGGAGGCCGTCCTCAGCGACCGCCTCCGCAAGCTGACCGCGGCCGGCGTCCTGAAGACCGTCCCCTACCAGGAGCCGGGCAGCCGCCCCCGCAACGAATACCGTTTGACCCGCAAGGGCTGGGATCTGTGGCCCGTCCTGATGGCGCTGAGCCAGTGGGGCGAGACCTACGCCCTCGGCTCCGAGGGCCCCGTACTGGATGTCCGTCACACCGGCTGCGACGCTCCGGTCCGCGTCGTCGTCGAGTGCTCCGCGGAACACTCCGCCCTCACTCCCGGGGAAGTCACCGCCCGGCTGGGACCTGGAGCTCGCCCGCGGACATGAGCCGTCGACCCCGGCCCGCCCGATCACTGATCAGCGATCGGAACCACCTGCCGCTCGCGATATGCCGATCGCGATCACGTGTGTCAACCGACCCTTCGCCGCCCCTGGGAGCCGCTCCGATCATCCCGGTCCCGCTCTCGCGACCCGTTACAGAGCCGGGAACACTGAACACGGCGAGCGTGGGTAATCGGTTCCGGCAAGGTTCCCTCGCACGAAGGTGATGCCCGTTCCATGGCCGAGACACGAGACGTCGTCGAACTCATTCTCAATGATCACCGCAGAATGGAGGATCTCTTCCGTCTGATGCGCAGCGTCGAAGCTGACCGGGCGGCCGCCCTGCGGGAGTTCTCCGACCTGCTGATCGCGCACGCGCTGGCCGAGGAGGCCAAGGTCTACCCCGCCCTCAAGCGCTACAAGCACATCGACGACGAAGAGGTGGAGCACGGCGAGGAGGAGCACGAGGAGGGCAACAAGGCACTCCTGGAGCTCCTGGAGGTCGACGAGGTCGGCTCCGAGGAGTGGGACGAGAAGCTGGAAGAGCTCGTGGAGGCCATCACCCACCACGCCGACGAGGAGGAGCGCACCATCCTCAACGGAGCACGCGAGAACGTCTCCATGGAGCGTCGGGAGGAGCTGGGCGAGGCGTTCCTGGCAGAGCGCGAACGCCAGTTGAAGGAGGGCTGCGGCACCGTGGACAACGTGCGCCGCATCGTCCAGTCCTGACCGGAGCCCGTCGTCGCGACGTCGGGCTCACCGGTGATGCAGGTGCAGGGCCCGCCCAGGGCCCTACAAACCCGTCTCGCGCTGCGATCGGCGCCGGCGCCGGCACCCGTACTTCGCCGCCGGGCCTTCCACGACAGTGCCGAACCCCTTGGCACCGGCTTAGGCACTTACCAGGTGACGGGCAGGGTTCTCGGTCCACGGATGGGTCCTCCGTGCAGCCATTCCACTTCGCCGGCGGGGACGGCGAGCCGGAGCCTGGGGAAGCGGTCCAGTACGGATCTGATCACCACTGCGGCTTCCATACGGGCCATCGTGGCGGCCAGGCAGTAGTGGGGGCCGTGCCCGAAGCTGAGGTGGCCGGCGTCTTCCCGGTCGAAGTCCAGGCTGTCGGGGTGGGGGAAGACGACGGGGTCGCGGTTGGCGGAGAGGTAGGAGTTGTAGACGACGTCGCCTGCCCTGATCACGTGTCCGCCGATCTCGACGTCCTCGGTGGCGATCCGGGGGATGCCGACGCCGTTGCGGTGGGGAACGTAGCGGTACAGCTCTTCGATGGCCCGGGGCAGCAGTTCCGGTTCGCGGCGCAGCCGGTGGAGGTGTTCGGGGTGGGTGAGCAGGGCGTACATCATCGAGCCGCTGTTGTTCCGCACGGCGTGGCCGCCGCTGACGTACACCGCCGTCGCCAGGGACACGGCCTCGTCGCCGGTGATCTCTCCGACGGCCGCGGCCTGTGCCAGCACTCCCGCCAGGTCGTCGCCGGGTGCGTCACGGCGGCTGTCCAGGAGTTCGATGATGCGCTCGCGTGTCACCTCTCGTGCCGCCACGCTGCGTTGCTTGTCCCCGGCGACGGACAGAGCCTCTTCTGCGGTCGCGGCCCAGTGGCGCCAGTCGCCTTCCTCCGTCCCGAGCAGGGAGCAGACGCCCGCGATGGGCAAGGGGCCCAGCAGGTGCTCCATCAGATCGGCTGGCGCTCCGGCCCTCTGCATGTTCTCGAGCAGCTCTGCCGCGGTGCGCTCCGCCACCGGACGGAGCCGTTCCATGCTCTTGGTGGTGAAGGCCCTTGCGACGACCCTGCGGAGGTGGGTGTGCCGGGGCGGGTCGAGGTATTGCAGCCCCGCCGTCTGCGATGCGACGGGTTCGGGGAACATGCTGGTCACGGAGCGGCCGACGACCTGATCACGCACGAAGCGCGGGTCTGAGGTGACGAAGCGGACGTCTTCGTAACGCGTCACCAGCCAAGCGTGACCCGAACCGTGCGGCAGCTTGACACGCGTGACCGGCTCGCCGCTGAGCACCTCGTCGAGGAAAGGATCAGGGGTGAGGGCCGGCAGATCATCCACCGGCCAGAACCTCACCCGGGGAGCGGACACCTCAGCCGTGGAGTCGGACGTCATGAGCCTGGCCGCCTCTCTCCTGCTCAGGCCGACGACGCGAGCCGCGTCCAGCGCTCGTCACACTCGAGGTCTCTGCCGGTGGCGCCTCAGGTCGTCTCGTACACAGCACCATCGCGCGGGACATGGTTCTCCTTGCCGATCGACGCTATGGAGACATGAGGCGTCTCCAGCACATGCGATCCATCGGCGGCTGCGTCCGACACCTGAAGCGGACCATGCGGATGTCACCCTTCCAGAGCCGTCGGGGCCCGACCGGAGGAGACACCGGCCATACGGGGATGGCGAGCACCGGCACGTGCAGGGTGCGCGCGAGGGACGCCAGGACCGGGGGGGCGTCCGGAAGACGGTCCCCGGACAACGGCAGGCGGGGGCTGTGGGCGGCCTGGAGCCGGTCCACGACCGCGAGGGCACATCCGCCCTGTGCCGGCGCTGCCTCCGCGATGTCCTCGGCGGTCAGGTCACTGCCGGGGCAGCCTGTTCCCCGGTGAGACTGGCCCAGTAGTCGTGTTCAGCCGCGCCCTCGCCGGAATCGGCACGCGCCCACACACCGCGGTGAGGGCCGGCCTGCCTTCTGGTCAGGGGTGCTCGCGGCCGCTGTCTGGCTGAGCCGTGACGAACTCATTGACCGAAACACGTCTCACGTCTACCTTCTGTCTACCTTCTGATCGGTTTACCGGACCTAGTTCGATATTTCGACAATCCGGTGATCTGGCGTGACTCATCCCGGATCAGACGACCGATCCCCCACTCCCGCACGTCCTTTGGAGAGCAGATGAGCACAGGCCCCCGTCCCGCCCCGCGGCCGTCACGCCGACTGTTTCTCGGTATGGCCGCGGCCGTGCCCCTGGCCATGAGCACGACGCTGACCCTCGCCGCCCAGTCCGCCAGCGCGGCGACGGGGCCCGCCTATGTCATGGGCTACTTCACCGAGTCCCCCAAGGGCAACGGCAACAGCTTCGCTCTGCACCTGGCCGTCAGCACCGACGGTCTGCAGTGGATGCCGCTGAACCAGAACAACCCCGTCGTCACGCCCACCCTGGGCACCGGCGGCCTGCGTGACCCCTTCATCCTGCGCAAGCAGGACGGCACGTTCATCGTGATGGCAACGGACCTGACGGGAACGGACTGGACTGCGCAGAGCCAGTACATCCACGTCTGGGAGTCGGCGGACCTGCGCTCCTTCACCAGCTACCACCTGCTGAAGCTGCACACCATGGCCACCCACAGCTGGGCGCCCGAGGCGTTCTGGGACGCCTCCCGCAACCAGTACGGAATTCTCTACTCGTCCGTCAACAGCAGCGGACACAACGTCCTGATGATCAACTACACCACTGACTTCCAGACCGTTTCCGCACCGCAGGTCTTCTTCGACCCCGGCTACGACACGATCGACGGCGACCTCGCCATGAACGTCAACGGCGTCAACTATCTCTACTTCAAGGACAACACCAAGGGGACCCTCCTGGGCGCGAAGTCCACCTCCCTCGCCCCCGGCAGCTTCACCACCTTCACCACCACCGGGGTCTCCCGCGGCGGCACCGAGGCCCCGATCCTCGTGCAATCGCAGACGTCGAGCACGTGGTACCTGTGGGGTGACACCTACACGCCCAACGGCGTCTTCTACGCCTGGCAGACGAACGACCTCGCCGCCGGCACCTGGACCCCGGTCAGCCAGCGCCTCTACACCCAGCCGCTGAACTCCAAGCACGGCACCGTCCAGCCCATCAGCGGCACCGAGTACGACAACCTGGTCGCCAAGTGGGGTGCGCCCAGCTGGAACCGGATCAAGTCCTACAATTTCCCCGACCGCTACGTCCGGCACGCCTCCTACATCGGCCGTATCGACCCCTACCCGTTCGACCCGTACCAGGACTCGCAGTGGAGGATCGTCGCGGGGCTGGCCGACTCATCCGGCGTCTCTTTCCAGTCGGTCAACAACCCGACCCGCTACCTGCGGCACTTCAACTACCAACTGCAGTTGGACGTCAACGACGGCACGACGGCATTCGCCGCTGACGCCACCTTCCACAAGACAGCAGGCCTGGCCGACTCCGCCTGGACGTCGTTCCGCTCCTACAACTTCCCGACCCGCTACATCAGGCACTCCAACTTCGCCCTTCGCATCGACCCGGTCTCCACCACGACGGAGAAGGCCGACGCCACCTTCTCTGTCGGCTACTGACACGGCCGGCTTCGGCCCGCCCGGACTCACTCCGGCTGTCCCGGTGCGGCAGAGGGCCGGGACCGAGACCTCCACGGCAGGCGGGGAGACGTCACCGCCTGCCGTGCAGAGCTACCGGCGGAGGTTCCGTTCTCCGCGGCCGGCGCTCTTCCCCGGCCGGGTCGGGACCGGGGACGGCGCAGGGGATCGGCCGGAGGCGACCGTCCCCATGGCCGGCAGCTCGAAAGGCGCCGCCTCCGCGATCTCCGGTGGCAGCCCGGGCCCACTTCCGCGCGGTGCGGCAGGGGCGGCCGAGGCGGAACCCTTGCTGACGTCCGGGCGCCACGGTGCGCGGCGTCGGCATGCGTCTGCCGGTTCACCGTGACACCTGCGCGCTGCCGCCGGCGCGTCAGGCGGAGGGTGCGCCGGCCAGCACTTCCATCCGGCCGGTGTCGAGCGAGTAGTAGGCGCTGACCACGGCCAGCTCTCCCTTCTTCACCAGCGGAGCGAGGTCCCTGTTGGACCGCAGATCGGCGGCGGTCTGCTTGATGTGTATGCGGGTCATGGCGTCGACGGGGTCGTCGGCCTTCTCCTTGAGGGTCGCGCGATATGCCGGCCGCAGTGCCCGTGAGATCGCCTGGAGGTTGCCGGGAAGCTCTTTGCCGTCGCGCATCGCTTCGTACGACGCCTTGATGGCACCGCAGCGCTGATGGCCGAGCACGACGATCAACGGGGTTCCCGACGTCACGGGCCCGTACTCGACGGAACCCGTGACCACCGGCCCGACCACCTGTCCGCCGGTGCGCAGCACGAACAGATCACCGAGCCCTGTGTCGAAGAGGAGCTCCGGCGGCACCCGGGAGTCGATGCACGAGAGGATCACGCCGTAGGGATCCTGCGACGCGGCGACGAAGTCCCGGCGCTCGGGGTCCCGGTCGGGATGCTGGAGCGTCCCGTTCACCCACCGCTCGTTGCCCTCCACCAGCCTCGCGAAGGCGCTCCGGGGAGAGCCCGGTCGCGCGTTCGCGGCGGGTGAGGCGGACTGCGCCGCCGCCCCGGCGGCAGCCGTCTTCTCGGTGCTGTCCGGCTTGGACGAACATCCGGTGACGAGGGCCGCGGTGGCCACCAGCCCTCCGGTGAGTACGGCTCTGCGCTGCGGTTGCCCAGCACTGCCCATGTGTGTCTTTCCTTCCGGCCTTGTGGGGGATCGCCCCGGCGAACCTGGCGGGAAGGCAGACGGTCGGACGCTTCGTCCGGTGCCTGCTTCGGGCGCCTTCTCCCCGGTGGCGGGGTGATCCACTGTGGCGGGAGGACGGTAAAGGTCCGTACAACGCCGGTACAGCGCGGGACAAGGATCTGTCCAAACCGCGTACCGTCACGGGGTGTTACGAGGTGTGGCGGCCGGGTCGGACCCGTCGAACCCGTGTCACCCCGGCTTGGCCGTGGTGCCGCACAGGACGGGGCGACCCTTGCCCCCAAGAGCCGGCAACGCCGTCCGCCTGACTGCTCCGCCGGTCGCCTGCTCCCTCCGCCGCCACGCACCGCACCCGAGCACGGGCGGTCTCCGTGACGGCCACACCCTCGTCGACGGCCCGGAAACCAGCGCAAGGCTTGCACATCGACGCGGCGATCCTCCTCTTCGTGTTCATACGGCATGAGCAAGACTGGGAACGGTTACCGGACACATGGAACACCTCGATCCGAGCCGTACGTGGCACCCGGAACCCGGAGCGCCAGGACTTTCGTGGCGGCCAGAAGCAGACGACACGGGTGTGCAGCCCGAGAGAAGAGACCTCGTGATGCGGAATCCGACCGTGGCCCAGCAACTGGTGGACATCCTGCGCCAGGCGGGTGTGGAGCGGATCTACGGAGTGGTGGGCGACAGCCTGAACTCGGTGGTCGACGCGGTGCGGCGTACCGACGGCATCGAGTGGGTGCACGTACGCAACGAGGAGGCCGCCGCCTTCGCCGCGGCGGCGGAGGCGCAGCTGACCGGCAGGCTCGCGGTGTGCGCCGGCAGTTGCGGCCCCGGCAACACGCACCTGATCCAGGGGCTGTACGACGCGCACCGCTCCGGGGCTCCCGTGCTGGCGATCGCCTCGCACATCCCGTCCCATCAGATCGGCACCGGCTTCTTCCAGGAGACGCACCCCGAGCGGCTGTTCACCGAGTGCAGCGACTACTGCGAGATGATCAGCACGCCTGAGCAGATGCCCCGCGTGCTGCGCATCGCCATGCAGCGCGCGCTCGGAAACAGCGCGGTGTCGGTGCTCGTCGTTCCGGGCGATGTCGCGCATGCAGAGGCGGCCCACCCGACCGGGACCAGCGACCTGGTCACCGAGCGCGGTCGCGTCGTCCCGCCGCAGACGCAGGTGGGGGCGCTGGCGGAGAAGCTGAACGCGGCGGAGAAGGTGATGCTGTTCGCCGGTGCCGGCGTCCGGGACGCGCACGCCGAGGTCATGGCGCTCGCCGAGAAGGTCGCCGCCCCGGTCGGGCACTCGCTGCGCGGCAAGGAGTGGATCCAGTTCGACAACCCCTTCGACGTCGGCATGAGCGGGCTGCTGGGCTACGGGGCCTGTTACGACGCGATGCACGAGGCCGACCTGGTCGTCCTGCTGGGTACCGACTTCCCGTACAACGACTTCCTGCCGCAGGCGCGGACCGTGCAGGTCGACCACGACGCGGGGCATCTCGGCCGCCGTACGGTGCTGGACCTCGGTGTGCACGGCGACGTGCGGGAGACGCTGCGGGCGGTGCTGCCGCTGGTGGAGGCGAAGCGGGACCGTTCGTATCTGGACCGCATGTTGCACAAGCACACCAAGTCCCTGGAGACGGTGGTTTCCGCGTACACCCGCAACGTCGAGCGGCACGTCCCGATCCACCCCGAGTACGCGGCCGCGGTCCTGGACGAACTCGCCGATGACGACACCGTGTTCACCGTCGACACCGGGATGTCCAACGTCTGGGCGGCGCGCTATCTGACCCCCAACGGGCGGCGCCGGGTGATCGGTTCGTTCCTGCACGGCACGATGGCCAACGCGCTGCCGCACGCCATCGGCGCCCAGTCCGCCTACCCGGGCCGCCAGGTGATCTCGATGTCCGGCGACGGCGGACTCGGCATGCTGATGGGCGAACTGCTCACGGTGAAGCTGCACGACCTGCCGGTGAAGACGGTCGTCTTCAACAACTCCTCCCTCGGCATGGTGAAGCTGGAGATGCTGGTCGAAGGACTGCCCGAGTACGAGACCGACCACGGGCCGGTCGACTACGCGGCGATCGCCCGCGGCGCGGGCATCGAGGCGATCCGCATCGAACGCCCCGAGGACGTCGTACCCGGTCTCAAGCAGGCCCTCGCCCACAACGGACCGGTTCTGGTCGACCTGGTGACCGACCCCAACGCGCTGTCGATCCCGCCGCACATCTCGGCCGGCCAGGTGAAGGGGTTCGCCTTCGCGGCGGGCCGGACCGTGCTCGACGGAGGCGTCGGCAAGATGCTCGACCTGGCGCGCGCCAACCTGCGCAACATCCCCCGCCCCTGATGCCCCTCCCCCGCGTCCACCTGAGGAAGTCATGACATCGACCAGCCCAGCCCGTGTCCACGGGGCGGCCCTGCTCGCCGACCCCCTGCTCAACAAGGGGACCGCCTTCAGTCCGCAGGAGCGGGCCGACCTGGGCCTGGACGGGTTGCTGCCGCCGGCGACGGAGAGCCTGGAGGACCAGGCGGACCGGGCGTACGAGGCGTTTCGCGCGTACGACAAGCCGCTCAACCGGCACATCTACCTTCGGCAGCTGCAGGACACCAACGAGGTGCTCTTCTACCACCTGCTCACCCGGCACCTGGAGGAGATGCTGCCGATCGTCTACACCCCGACGGTCGGCGACGCCTGCCGCCGCTTCAGCGAGATCTACCGCAAGCCGCGCGGCCTGTTCCTGACGTACGAGGACCGGCACCGCTTCCGCGAGATCCTGCGCAACCGGCCCCACCGCGAGGTCGACGTCATCGTCGCCACCGACGGCCAGCGCATCCTGGGCCTGGGCGACCAGGGCGTCGGCGGCATGGGCATCCCGATCGGCAAGCTCAGCCTCTACACCGCCATCGGCGGCATCCACCCGGCGCGCACCCTCCCGATCCTGCTCGACGTCGGCACCGACAACGAGGACCTGCTGGCCGGCAAGCACTACCTCGGCCGCAGGCAGCACCGCGTCACCGGCGGTGAGTACGACGAGATGATCGAGGCGTTCGTCTCCGCCGTGGAGGCCGAACTCCCCGGCACCCTGTTGCAGTGGGAGGACTTCGCGACCGCGCACGCCCGTCCGATCCTCGGCCGCTACCAGGACCGGCTGCTGACCTTCAACGACGACATCCAGGGCACCGCGGCCGTGGCGCTCGGCGCGCTGAGCACCGCCACCAAGGTCGCCGGATCGCGGCTGACCGACCACCGCGTCGTGGTCCTCGGCGCGGGATCGGCGGCGGTCGGCGTCGCCGACATGATCCGCACCGCACTCGTCGACGAAGGCCTCTCCGAGCAGCAGGCGGCCGACCGCTTCTGGTTCGTCGACATCGACGGCCTGCTGGTCCGCTCCCGCACCGGCCTCACACCCGAGCAGCGGGTGTACGCGCGAGACGACGCGGAGGTACGGGAGTGGGGGGCGGATGCGCCCGACCTGGCGCGGGTCGTCGGCGAGGTGAAGCCGACGGTGCTGATCGGACTGTCCACGGCGCACGGCGCGTTCACCGAGGAGATCGTACGGACGATGGCCGGCGCCTGCGACCGGCCGGTGATCCTTCCCCTGTCCAACCCGACCTCGCACGCCGAGGCCGACCCCGCCGACCTCGCCCGCTGGACCGACGGCAGGGCGCTGATCGCCACCGGTTCCCCCTTCCCGCCGCTGCGGTTGGACGGGCACGAGGTGCCGGTCGCGCAGGCCAACAACGTCTACGTCTTCCCGGCCGTCGGGCTGGCCGTGGCCGCCTGCCGGGCCTCGCGGGTGACCGACCGCATGATGGTGGCCGCGGCGCGGGCCGTCGGGGAGTGCGCGGTGCGGGCCGGCTCCGAGACCGCGACCCCGCTGCTGCCACCGCTGGCGGGCCTGAGGGACGCGGCCCGCGAGATCGCGCTGGCCGCGGCGAGTGCCGCGGTCGAGGACGGCGTCGCGCCCCAGGCCACGGAGGCCGAACTGCGGGCCGCGATCACGGCAGCCCAGTGGACACCCCGGTACGCGTCCTGACCGTGAGCGGCCGTCCGCCCGCTCGACGACCGGAGCGTCCGAGGACCGGTGCGTGGGGTGCCCTTCGAGGTGCCCTTCCGTACCCAGGTCAGCGACGCGGGGGATTTCCGCGCGGCATGATGACGGCATTGGGCAGGGCCGGCGCGGGAAGGCGACGCCCCGGATAGCCCTCGACGACGCCGAAGCGGTCGGAGGACGCCTCCCAGTCCTGTCGGGCCCGGACGATGTCCTCGTGGCTGCGGCCGATGAAGTTCCACCACATGACGATCTCCTCCTCGAACGGAGGGCCCCCGAGCAGGATCATCCGCGCCGGACCGTCCGAGACGTTGACCACCGTCAGGGCGTCGGCACCGCAGGGCACATAACCGAGCTCGGCCGGGTGCAGCTCGGTGTCGGCCAGGCGGACGTCCCCGCTGTCCACGAGGAGGCCGTGCTCGAAGGAGGTGTCCACGGGGAGAGTGACCTGCGCGCGCGGTTCGAGGATGATCTCGGCACCGAGCAGGGGCGTGAAGGTCCGTACCGGAGAGGCGCTCTCGGCGAGCGAGCCCAGGAAGACCCTCATCTCGGCCCCCTCGACCCGCACGGCTTCGGGCACGTAGTGCTGGAAGTTCCGGTCGGTGTTCCGATGTTCCTCGGGCAGCGCCACCCACAGCTGGACACCGTGGATGACGGTGGTGCGCGCAGTCGAGATCTCCGAGTGGGCGACGCCATGGCCACCGGTCATGAGGTTCATCTCGCCGGGCCGGATCAGTGCGCGGGTGCCGAGCGTGTCGCGGTGCTCGATCTCCCCGCTGAACAGCCAGCTCACCGTCTGCAGTCCGGTGTGCGGATGCGGGGCGACGTCCATACCGCCGGTCGTGGTGGTGTCGGTGGGACCGTAGTGGTCGGCGAAGCACCAGGCTCCGATCAGCGTCCGGGCCCGCTGCGGCAGCGTCCGCCGGACGAGCATCGCTCGCGGCCCGCCCAGCGGTACCTCCCGCGCCGACAGCACATCGACCCGGGGCGTCCCGGCCGGCCGGACGTCGTCGACCGGAGATCCGCAGCGCAGTGCCGCAGGGTCGGTTTCCACGTTGCTCACCGGGACCACCTCTCACATGCTCTAGTTGTCACATCAACTATAATGCCATGAGAGCCGACCGATGGCCAGAGCGGATACCCGCACACAGGGCACGCCGAGCCACCGCCGAGGCGGGGCTCGACCGCACCGCCGTGGAACCGATCAACCTCCGCGTGTCACGGATGAAGGGCTGCGCCCACCGCCTCGCCGTACACGCCAAGCGGCCCCGCGTGGCCCCGCGTGGCCCCGCGTGCGGGCGAGTCGGCGCATCGACCGGGCGTTCTGGCGGCCTGGCGGGACACCGACGCGGGACACCGACATGTTCAGCGACTCGGAGCGTGCCGCGCCGGCCCGCCCGCCACACGTCGGCCGGCAAGGCTCGCCCCACCGGGCGCGGAACACCGCATGTCACCGCTCACCGCGCCCTCTCGGTCAGGCCGGATCCTCGTCCATCTTGCCCACGACACGATCAGAGATGTCGGCCAGCATCCGCAGCTCCGCCGGGGTGACGTGGTCGAGGAACAGGGAGCGCACCGCCTCGACATGGCGCGGAGCGGCGGCCTCGACCGCCTCCCGCCCCGCTTCCGTGATCACCACGAACGCACCGCGTCCGTCCTCGGGGCACTCCTGCCGGGTCACCAGCCCGCGCTTGGCCATCCGGGCGATGTGATGGGACATCCGGCTCTTCTCCCATTCCAGCGAATGGGCAAGATCCAGGAACCGCTGCCGCCCCTCCGACACATCCGTCAGTTCGACCAGCACCGCAAAGTCCGCAGTCGACATATTCGACTCCGCCTGCAACTGGCGCCCCAAACGGCCCCCGAGCCTCTCATGCAACCGGACGAAGCCCCGCCACGCGCGCTGCTCCTCCGGCGTCAACCACCGCACCGTCTCTTCCATGGAGAAAGTGTAAACGTAGTTGATGCCTCACCAAATTTGCCGCGCGGTTTCGGCGCCCCAAGCCCCGTCGTGTAGGGCGTCGGTCAGTTCACTGACGACGGGCTCGTGGCACCACTTCCCCAATAGTTGACACGTCACTTAATCTAGGATGTGATTGATGCATCAACAAGCAGGAGCCCCGGAGCCCGGGGACCTCCGGGGCGCCGCGACCGCCTGCCGAGCGACGCCGAGACCGTTCACCTGCTGGTCGTGGAGGCGGAGCTGGTGCGTCGTGCGCCCGCTGCGGCCGCCCCGCGGTTGAAGCAACCGTTCACGAAGGAGCCCACCATGTCTGATCTCGTCTTCGGCCTGGACACGTTCGGTGATGTGCCGGAGGACGACTCCGGCGCCCCCGTCTCCGACGCACGGGCCATCCGGCAGGTCGTCGAGGAGGCCGTTCTCGCGGAGGAGACCGGCGTCGACGTCATCGCCCTCGGGGAACACCACCGCTCCGAGTTCGCGATCTCGTCGCCGGAGACGGTCCTTGCCGGCATCGCCACGCGTACCAGCCGTATCCGTCTGTCCTCCGGCGTGACCGTGCTGAGTTCCGACGACCCGGTCCGTGTGTTCCAGCGGTTCTCGACCGTGGACGCCCTCTCCGACGGCCGGGCCGAGGTCATCCTCGGGCGCGGGTCCTTCACCGAGTCGTTCCCCTTGTTCGGGTACGACATGAGCGACTACGACGTGCTGTTCGAGGAGAAGATCGAGCTCTTCGCGAAGCTGCTGGAGGAGAAGCCCGTCACCTGGAGCGGCACGAAGCGGGCTCCGCTCGAGAACGCCGACGTCTTCCCCAAGACCGAGTCAGGACACCTGAGCACGTGGGTCGGTGTCGGCGGTACACCGCAGTCGGTCATCCGTACCGCGCGCTACGGGTTCCCGCTGATGATCGCCATCATCGGCGGCGGTCCGGAACGCTTCGCGCCCTACGTCGACCTGTACCGGCGCGCCGCCGACAAGTTCGGCACGACCGCCCACCCGGTCGGGATGCACTCGCCGGGCTTCATCGCCGACACGGACGAGGAGGCCCGCGAGCTGCACTGGCCGCACTACAAGGTCATCCGTGACCGCATCGGCGCGCTGCGCGGCTGGCCGCCGGTCCGCAAGGAGGAGTACGAGAGCGAGATCGAGCACGGCTCCCTGTACATCGGCTCGGCCGAGACGGTCGCCCGGAAGATGGCCCGCGCCATCCAAGCACTCGGCGTCGGCCGGTTCGACCTCATCTACACCACGGGGGCACAGCCGATCAGCGCCCGTCTGCGCGCCGTCGAGCTGTACGGCACCAAGGTGCTCCCGATGGTCCGCGACATCCTCGCCGGCTGACGCCGTGAACGGAACAGACATGGACACCACGGACGTGCGCACGATCGGCATCCTCGGCGCGGGCAAGGTCGGCACCGTGCTCGCACGACTGGCCCTGACAGCCGGGTATCGCGTGCTCATCGCGGGGTCGGGCGATCCGGACAAGATCGCCCTCACCGTCGAAGTCCTCACCCCCGGCGCTGCCGCGGTCACCGCCGCGGAGGCCGCCGACCGGGCAGACGTCGTCGTCCTGGCCCTCCCGCTGGGCAAGTACCGCAGCGTTCCCGCCGAAGCGCTGCGGGGCAGGCTGGTCATCGACGCCATGAACTACTGGTGGGAGGTCGACGGCATCCGCGAGGACCTCACCGACCCGCTCACCTCCTCCAGCGAGATCGTGCAGGAATTCCTGTCCGGAGCGCGTGTGGTCAAAGCGTTCAACCACATGGGCTACCACGATCTCGAAGAGGGGTCCCGGCCCCCGGGGACCGCGGGACGCAAGGCCATCGCGATCGCCGGTGACGACCCGGACGACCTGGCCGTCGTCGGGCGCCTCGTGCACGCTCTGGGCTTCGACCCCCTCATGGCCGGGCCCCTCGAGGACGGGGTGCGGCTCGAACCGGGCACGGAGCCGTTCGGCGCCAACGTCGGCGTCGGGGAGCTGCGCGCGATGCTCCTCCGTTTCCCGGAGTCGGAGCGCGGACGGACCGTGATCAGCGCGCGGAACGCGGCCGCGGAGCCACCCGAGCACGCGGCCTGACCGTTCCCCTCGTGACAGGTCGCCCACCTGTCGTGAAGGGACGCCAATCCGACCACCACCCCCCGGTTGATATGTCATCTACCTTCCGCTAGGTTAGATGATGCATCAACAAGTTCTCCGGAGCGCGCCCCACTGGGCGAGCCCGCACCACTCGATCACAAGAGGTTTCCATGAACGTCACCCTGTGGGCTGTCGCGGCCCTGCTCGCTCTCGTCTTCCTCGGCGCCGGTGCTGCCAAGCTCGCCCAGCCGAAGGACAAGCTCATCGCCTCCCCGTCCATGGGCTGGGCCGAGGACTTCCCGCCCGGACTGATCAAGACGATCGGCCTCCTGGAGGTCCTCGCCGCGATCGGGCTGATCCTGCCCGCGGCGGTCGACATCGCCCCGGTCCTGGTGCCGCTGGCCGCGAGCGGCCTGGCCCTGACCATGTTCGGTGCCGCGATCACGCACAGCCGGCGCGGTGAGCTCCAGTCGGTCGTCGTGAACGTGGTCCTGCTCGCTCTGGCCGTCTTCGTGGCCTGGGGCCGCTTCGGACCGCACGCCTTCTGACAGCGACCTGAAACGACGGGAGAACCCCATGCCTGCGATCACTGTGGACGACGTACTGGTCCTGCCACGCCTGCCGGAGCTGGACCCGGCCGCCACCGTCTACCGGCCCGTCCACCGCCTGACCTCGGCTCAGCACGGCTTCGAGGGTGAGGGCTTCCCGGTGCGCCGTGCCTTCGCCGGCGTTTCGTTGCCCGACCTGGACCCCTTCGTGCACATGGACCACATGGGCATGATCGAGCTGGCGCCGGGCGAGGCCCAGGGCACCCCCTGGCATCCGCACCGCGGCTTCGAGACCGTCACCTACCTCATTGACGGCGCGCTGGAGCACCAGGACTCCAACGGCGGCGGCGGGCGGATCACGGACGGCGACACCCAGTGGATGACCGCCGGGGCCGGCGTCCTGCACATCGAGAAGCCGCCTGAGCACCTGGTCAGGAGCGGCGGGGTGTTCCACGGCGTGCAGCTGTGGGTCAACCTGCCCCGCGCCAAGAAGATGAGCCCGCCGCGCTACCAGGACATCCGCGGCAAGCACACCGGACTGCTCACCACCCCCGACGGCGGCGCTCTGATCCGCGTGATAGCCGGCGACATCGCCGGACACACCGGCCCGGGCGTCACCCACACCCCGATCACCCTCGCGCACCTCACCGTCGAACCCGGCGCCCAGGTCGACCTGCCCTGGAACCCCGCCTACAACACGCTGGTCTACGTCCTGGCCGGCCACGGAACGGCCGGCGGCGAGGCCCGCCCGATCCAGGAGGGCCAACTCGCCGCCTTCGGCGCGGGTGACGCACTGCGCCTGACCGCCCACCGCGTCCAGGAGTCCCGCTCCCCCAAGCTGGAGCTCTTCGTACTGGGCGGCCTTCCGCTTCGCGAACCCGTCGTCCAGTACGGCCCGTTCGTGATGAACACCCCCGAAGAGGTCCAGCAGGCCTTCGCGGACTACCAGGCGGGCCGCCTCGGCGTCATCCCCGCCCAACACCTCCCCCACACCTCCTGAATCACCGTTCAGCAGGCCACCGTCAGCAACACGATGAAGGACGGTGCGATCATCTACCCCTCGCGGACCGGCGGGGATACAAGGAGGACAAGTGACAGTCCAGGTCAACGACGTGCCCGAGGCACACCGTTACGAGGCACGAGTGGACGGGAGTCCCGATGTCGCGGGCTTCGCTCAGTACATCCGGACAGCGGAACTGATCGCGTTCGTCCACACGGAAGTGGCGCCGGAACACGAGGGCCAGGGCATCGGCTCCGCGCTGGCCCGGACCTCCCTCGACGAGGCACGCGCCGCAGGGCTGCGGGTGCTCGCCACCTGTCCCTTCTACGCGGGCTGGATCAGCCGTCACCCCGAGTACGCCGACCTGCTGTACCAGGCCCGGAGCAAGGTCAGTGACTGACTGAGCGCAGTGACGGTGAGAGAGGCCGGCATGAGCAGCACACCCCACAAGAGGGCTTACCAGGCGCCAGAGATCACCGTGACCTTCGAGGCGAGGCGCTGTCTGCACGCCGCCGAGTGCGTCGTCGGCCTGCCCGAGGTCTTCGACCTGGACAGACGTCCGTGGATCCTGCCGGAGGGCGCTCCGGCCGGCCGGCTGGCCGAAGTGGTACGCCGCTGCCCATCGGGAGCGCTGCGGTACGAACTGGCGGAGGGGGAGGCGGAGCGCCCTGACCGGCCCACCCGGATCTCCCGGACTCCCCTCGGCCAACTGGTCGTGCGAGGCGAGCTGTCGCTGGACACGGAGGACGGACCGAGCACCGAGACCAGGGCCGTGCTGTGCGGCTGCGCGCGCAGCCGGCTGCAGCCGTACTGCGACCACTCGGGCCCCTGCGGCCAGTGACACCCGCGGTGACCGGCGTCGGCGCTGTGGTGACGCCGGCGCCCGTCGACCGGGGAGATCGTGCGGCCCGCAGCACCGTCGGCAGCCGCTCCCGGGCCTCGTTCGTGTTCACGCGTTCCGAGCAGGCGGCCGGCGTGCCGGTCGACGATCCGCCCGAGCGTGCCGGGAGTTCACCACGCACGGCCTGTGGTGAGGTGGTCGTCGATGTGGGAGGTCAGCGGGAGGTCCGAAAGTTTCGGTGTCCTTGCGACGTGGTGCCTGGATACCCGCCGTCTGTACCGTCGAGCAGGCAAGTCATGGGCCGCAAGGCCATGGAAAGCGGACCTCTCAGGGTCCTCACAAGGGGTCGGAACATCACATGCGTTTTCGGGAACTCGGCCGCACCGGGCTGACCCTGTCCGAGATCGGCTACGGAGCCTGGGGCCTGGGCCAGGGGGCCTGGGTCGGCGCCGACGACGACTCCGGTGTGCGTGCCCTGCACCGCGCCATCGACCTGGGTGTCACCTTCATCGACACCGCCAGGGCGTACGACCGCAGCGAGCGCGTCGTCGGCCGTGCGCTCAGGGAGCTCCCGGGCGGGGGCGACGGCGTGCACGTGGCGACCAAGGTCGGGCCGAAGGTGCCGGTCTCGCTGGCTCCCAGCGGGCTCCATCCCGACGAGGTGTTCCCGGGCTCGCACCTTCGCGAGAGCCTGGAGACCAGCCTGCGCGAACTGGGCCGCGACCACGTCGACCTCCTTCAGCTGCACACCTGGGAAGACGAGTGGGCCGGTCGCGGCGACTGGCTGGAGACGATGGACGCCCTCAAGCAGGAGGGCAAGATCAGGTTCTTCGGGATCTCCGTCAAGGACCACCAGCCCGAGAACGTGCTCACGGTGCTGCGTACCGGTGTCCTGGACGCGGTCCAGGTCATCTACAACATCTTCGAGCAGGCCCCGGCCGACGCCCTGCTGCCTGCCTGCGCGGAGCACGGCGTGGGCGTGATCGGGCGGGTGGTACTCGACGAGGGGGCCCTGACGGGCTCGGTCCGCACGGGGGTCACCTTCCCGGAGGGCGACTGGCGCAACTGGTACTTCAGGGACGACCGGCCCGCCCAGGTCGAGAAGCGCGTGGACGCGCTGCTCGCCGACCTGGGGATCGGCGTCGAGGAACTGGCGTCCACCGCGCTGCGGTTCGCGCTCGCCGGTCAGGCGGTCTCCACAGTCATCGTCGGGATGCGGTCGCTGAGGAACGTGGAACGCAACACGGCGATCGCCGACGCGCCGCCGCTGACCAGCCAGGAGCTCGCGCTGCTGGCCAGGCACCGCTGGACGAAGAACTTCTACGGCTGATCCGTTCCCGTACGCGCGGCGACGGTCGTCGTGGACGTTCCGGCGGTACGTCTCGTGGTCGGGGTCGTCCGTGCGGCAGGCTTCCGGGTCTCCGGCAACGTGCGGCTTGACGTGCGGCTTGACGTAGGGCGTGTCGGAGACCGGATCGGCCACGGGCACGTCCGCCCGTCGGCGCTGTCGACCGGTTCCCCGCCGATCCCGTACTGGATGACGTGCGGCAGGTTCTCGATGGTCATCGTCGACCTGGCCGGGATCCACCCGTCCTGACCGGCGTGGCACGGGGCTGAGCACGCTTGCCGCCCATCACCGGTGCGGGAGCCGGCCGGATGTGCGCCTGTAGGGCGCCGGCCGGGTCGATGAAATCGCCGCCGTACCGGAAGCCGGCCTGGGAAAAGGCCTCCGCGAGGCCATGAACGGCGGGGTACGACCACCCGCTGTCGAAGCGCATCAACAGGCCCTTGGCCCGAGGGGCCAGCGTCAACCCCCAGCGGCCGCAAGAATTCCGCGGTTCAAGCACTTGCCGTACCGACAACCTCGTCATTAGTCTCCGCAGCAGCCATCGAAGCGCTTCGACAGCACGACAGCACGACAGCAGGCACAGCGATCGTGCCGACGCCCGCGCCCTCGACTGCATTGCCCGGGAGGTCCTGGCTCCTGCGATCAACTTCGGCGAGGCGGCCAGGCACCGCGCCCGCACCCGGTGAAGTCCACCCCGACGAAAAGGAATGGATGCATGTCAGGCCGACACCCGGCGGGCAGGACCGTCGCCAACCCCGTGATCCCCGGCTTCCACCCCGATCCCAGCGTCTGCCGCGTGGGCGACGACTACTACCTCGCGTGCTCCAGCTTCGAGTACTTCCCCGGCATACCGCTCTTCCACAGTCGCGATCTGGTGCACTGGACGCAGATCGGCAACGTCCTGGAACGGCCGGGCCAACTGAGCCTCCCCGCCGACGCTCCGGCCTCCGGCGGGATCTACGCGCCCACGTTGCGCCACCACGACGGCCGGTTCTGGCTGATCGTCACCAATGTCAGCGAAGGCGTCGGCAACGTGCTGTTCACCGCCACCGACCCGGCCGGGCCGTGGTCCGACCCGATCCGGCTGCCCGGCGTCCACGGCATCGACCCCGATCTCGCCTGGGACGAGGAGGGCACCTGCTGGTGCACGGTCGCCGGGGTCCACCAGGTGCGCATCGACCCGTACACCGGGGAGACATTCGGCCCGTCCGATCGGATCTGGTCCGGTACGCCCGGTGCGAAGGCCCCGGAGGCGCCCCACCTGTACCGGATCGGCGACTACTGGTACCTGCTCATCGCCGAGGGCGGCACCGAGCGCGGCCACGGCGTCTCGATCGCCCGCGGTCGCACACCCGCCGGCCCCTTCGAGCCGTGCCCGGCCAACCCGGTCCTGACGCACCGCGGCCTCGACCACCCCATTCAGAACACCGGCCACGCCGACCTGGTGCAGGCACCCGACGGTTCGTGGTGGATGGTGCTGCTCGGTGTGCGACCGGGCGGCGGCACCCCCGGCTGGCACGTGCTCGGCCGGGAGACCTTCCTGGCGCCGGTGACCTGGGTGGACGACTGGCCCGTGGTCGGCGACCTGTCACCTGAAATGGCCGCGCCGCCTTGGCCGCTCCGGCCGGGCCCTGCCGCCCCGCGCCGCGACGACTTCGGTCTCAGCGAACTGCAGCCGTGCTGGATCTCGCCGCGCGACCGCTCCGCCGAGCACTGCACGACGAAGGAGCGCGCCGGATGGCTGACCCTCCGCGCCCGCGGAAGCTCCCTGGACGACCTCGACGCCGTGTTCGTCGGCCGGCGCCAGCAGCATCTGTCGTGCCGGGTGCGCACACTCGTCGACCCCGCGGAGGGAAGTGGCGGCCTGGCGGTCCGGCTCGACGAGCAGCACCACTACGAGATCGAGGCGGGCTCAGCTGAGGTGCGGGTCATCGCCCGCGTCGGCCCGCTGCGCACCGTGGTGGCGTCCCGGCCGGTGCCCGCCGGGCCGTTGGTCCTCGGTGTCGACGTGACCGCGACGCAGACGCTCCATGACGCACGCTCCGGCCCCGACACCCTCTCCTTCGGTGTCGAGGAACCCGACGGCACGTTCACCGTGCTCGGCGCCCTGGACGGCCGGTACCTGTCCACCGAAGTGGCCGGCGGCTTCACCGGCCGGGTCATCGGCATGTACGCCGCGGCCGGCACCGTCCACTTCGACTGGTTCGACTACGAGCCGCTGGACCGCTGACGCACGGAACACCGATCCGCTCGGCAGTTCGATCAACGGAAGGGAATGGGACATGAAGGACATACGGCCACCCGCACCGGCCCGCAGACGTGGACCCGGACGAGTCGCGAGCCTCCTGCTGACCCTGCTCACCCTGCTCACCGCGGTGGGGCTCGCCACCGGCACCGCGTTCGCGGCCCCCCACGCGCAGGCCGCGCCCTCGGCCGGGGCAGCCACGGCCACCGCGGTCCCCGACAACGCCATGGACGCCGTCGCCGCGATGCAGCCCAGCTGGAACCTGGGCAACGCCCTGGACGCCATCCCCGACGAGACGTCCTGGGGCAACCCGGCGACCACCAAGGCGATGTTCGACACCGTCAAGGCCCAGGGCTTCCGCAGTGTCCGCATCCCCGTCACCTGGGGCAACCACCAGTCGACGACGGCGCCCTACACGATCGACCCGGCGTTCATGAGCCGGGTCAAGCAGGTGGTCGACTGGGCGCTGGCCGACGATCTCTACGTCGTGCTCAACGTGCATCACGACTCGTGGCAGTGGATCAACAAGATGCCCACCGACCACGACCAGGTGCTGGCCCGTTACCGCGCGACCTGGGACCAGATCGCCACCCAGTTCAGGGACTCCTCGCCGAAGCTGCTCTTCGAGAGCGTCAACGAGCCGGTCTTCGACAATGCCACCGACGCGCAGAAGGCCCAGCTGCTGGGCGAGCTGAACACCTCGTTCCACAGCATCGTGCGCCAGAAGGGCGGCGCGAACGCGACCCGCCTCCTCGTCCTGCCCACCCAGGTCTCGTCACCGGACACGCAGCAGGTCATGGACGAACTGGCCACCACCATCAGCTCGTTGAACGACCCCCACCTGGTCGCCACGGTGCATTACTACAGCTTCTGGCCGTTCAGCGTGAACATCGCCGGTTACACCACGTTCAACGCCGAGGTCCAGAAGTACCTGACGGACACCTTCGCCCGGATGCACGACACGTTCGTCGCGAAGGGCATCCCCGTCTACCTCGGTGAGTACGGCCTGCTCAGCTACCCCGACTACACCAAGCCCACCGACATCGTCGAGCGGGGCGAGGCACTGAAGTACTTCGAGGCGGTCGGTCACGCGGCGCGGGTCAACGGGGTCACCACCGCCCTGTGGGACCCCGGGACGTTCCTGAACCGCAACACGCTCCAGTGGCGGAACCCCGCCCTGTCCGCCCAGATCAAGTCCAGTTGGACCACCCGCTCGGGAACCGCCTCCTCGGACCGGGTCTTCGTACCGAAGTCCACTGCGATCACGGCGAAATCCCTCACCCTGAACCTGAACGGCACCACCTTCCAGGGGCTGTGGCAGGGCAACACCCGGCTCGTGGCCGGCCGGGACTACACGGTCTCGGGCAGCCGGCTCACCCTGACGGCGACCGCCCTCACCCGGCTGACCGGCAACCGCGCCTACGGGGTCAACGCGACGCTCCAGGCCAGGTTCTCCACCGGAGTCCCCTGGCAGATCGACGTGATCACCTACGACACGCCGGTGCTGGCGAACGCCACCGGAACGACCGCCTCCTTCGCCGTCCCGGCCCAGTTCCGGGGCGACGTGCTGGCGACCATGGAGGCCAAGTACGCGGACGGCACCAACGCCGGTCCCGCCGACTGGACGTCCTACCAGCAGTTCGACACCGCCTTCGTGCCGAACTACGGCGGCAACGCCATCACCCTCACCCCCGCGTTCCTCAACGCGCTCAGGGACGGCGCACCGGTGACGCTCACCTTCCACTTCTGGAGCGGCGCCACCGTGACGTACAAGGTGACCAAGTCGGGAAGCTCGGTGACGGGCACGGCCTCCTGACCGAGCGGTGACGGCACACGACAGGGGCGCCGGGATCCACCACTGGATCCCGGCGCCCCACGTCTGCTACAACTCCCGCACCTGGCAGGGCAGATCCGTGCCGGTCGCGGTCACCGTCACCGCCTCCCCGTCCCGCCGCACCCGGTACTCCGCCGCGGGCTGTCCCCCGTGGTCCGGCACCGTCACCGTGACGTCGGCGGCGTCCTCGGTCACGAGAAGCGTGAGGCCGTCGAGCCAGTCGCCGTCCGGGCGTCGGTCGTCCGCGCCCATCGGGATCACCGCACCCGGCCGGACGTAGAGCGGCAGACTGTCGAAGCCGTGGGTCTCGTGGCGCCAGACCGGGCCCTGGACGCGGTCGCCGGTCAGGAGGTGGGTCCACGTGCCCTCGGGGAGGTAGAACTCGACCTCGCCGTCGGCCGTGAAGACCGGTGCCACGAGCAGGTCGGGGCCGAGCATGTACTGGCGGTCGAGGGTGCGGCACGTCGGATCGTCGGGGAAGTCCAGCAGCATCGGCCGCATGACCGGGACACCCGTGCGGTGCGCCTCGACCGCGGTGCCGTACAGATACGGCATCAGGCGGTGCTTGAGCAGGGTGAACTGCCGTGCCACGTCGACCGCTTCGTCACCGAAGGCCCATGGCACCCGGTAGGAGACGTTGCCGTGCAGGCGGCTGTGGGAGGACAGCAGGCCGAAGGCGAGCCAGCGTTTGAAGACCGCCGGGTCGGGCGTGCCCTCGAAGCCGCCGATGTCGTGCGACCAGAAGCCGAAGCCGGACAGGGACAACGACAGGCCGCCGCGCAGGGATTCAGCCATCGCCGTGAACGACGCGAAGCAGTCACCGCCCCAGTGGACGGGGAACTGCTGGCCGCCGGCCGTCGCCGAGCGGGCGAAGACGAGGGCGTCGCCGGTGCCCCGCTCCTTCTCCAGCAGTTCGAAGACGGTGCGGTTGTAGAGCTGCGCGTAGTAGTTGTGCATGCGCTCCGGGTCGGAGCCGTCGTGCCAGACGACGTCGGTCGGCACCCGCTCCCCGAAATCGGTCTTGAAGCTGTCGACGCCCTGGTCCAGCAGGACGCGCAGCTTGCCCGCGTACCACTCGCGCGCGGCCGGGCAGGTGAAGTCGACGAGCGCCATGCCGGGCTGCCACAGATCCCACTGCCACACGTCGCCGTTCGGCCGCCGTACGAGGTGGCCCGCGGCCTCCGCCTCGGCGAACAGCGCCGACTTCTGGGCGATGTAGGGGTTGATCCACACGCTGATGCGCAGGCCCCGGTCCTTGAGGCGACGCAGCATGCCCACCGGGTCGGGAAAGACGTCGGGGTCCCAGTCGAAGTCCGTCCACTGGTACTCGCGCATCCAGAAGCAGTCGAAGTGGAAGACGGACAACGGGATGTCGCGCTCGTCCATGCCGTCGACGAACGACGTGACCGTCTCCTCGTCGTACTCCGTGCAGAAGGAGGTCGTCAGCCACAGGCCGAACGACCAGGCCGGCGGCAGGGCCGGGCGGCCGGTGAGCGCGGTGTAGCGGCGCAGCACCTCCTTCGGGGTGGGTCCGGCGACGACGTAGAACTCGACGGACTGGTCCTCGACGCTGAACTGGAGCCGGCCGACGGACTCCGAGCCGATCTCGTAGCTGACCTTTCCCGGGTGGTTGACGAGGACGCCGTAGCCGCGCGAGGAGAGGTGGAAGGGGATGTTCTTGTAGGCCTGTTCGCTGCTGGTGCCGCCGTCGGCCTGCCAGATGTCGACGCTCTGGCCGTTCTTGACGAACGGCGTGAAGCGTTCGCCGAGCCCGTAGATCTGCTCGCCGACACCGAGCGCGAGCTGCGCGACCATGTGGTGGGCGCCGTCGGGGGTGGTGGCGAAGGCGGTGCCCTTGCGTTCGACGGCCGTGAGGCAGCGTCCGGTCGTGGTGTCGTAGAACTCCAGGCCCCACTCCCCCGCCGCGTCGATCCGCACGCCGATCGGGCCGGTCGTCAGCTCGGTGACCGTGCCGTCGCTCGTCACACGGGCCCCGCTGCCGCCCTCGGTGGACAGCAGCTCGAAGTCGGGGCCGCGGTGGCGTCTTCCGGCGTGGTGGGTGAAGCGCACACCGATCACGCCCTCGGCGGGCGAGAAGCAGTCGATCGTGATGAGCGGCGTGTTGAGGGTGTCGCCCCTGTGCCGGACGTGCCGCACGGCGGCGTACGCGGTGAACCGGTCCTCGGCCGCCCGGACCTGGCGGACCTCGGTGGCGTACGAGGCCTGCACCCCTTCCCGCATCAGCCAGAAACCGTCGGTGAACTTCATGTGGTGGTCCCCCGTGGGATGCGAGGTGGGCCAGCCGCTTCATCGGCTGGCCCAGCGAGTCTTCGAAGCGCTTCGATGCTCCGTGGCGGTTCCCTGGGTGTCAAGAGGGACCAGGAAACCCGGGACGTTAATCCATGCGGTGACCTTGTGACATCCGAAACATTGCTCTTACGCTCGCTGGACGTCGAAGCGCTTCGACTGCGCAGGCAGTCCACGGTTCCCTCCGACGCGAAGGGAAACCGTCCATGCCCTCCGGGGTCGAGCCGGTCTGCCGGGGACTCGGTCACGGCCGCCTCACCCAGGGGAGGCCGCACGTCCCGGAAACACTGCTGCGTATGATGTGCAAGTGCATGACTATCGCATCAGAGCGGCGACGGCAGCGGACCTCGGCGAGGCGCGGGCCGTGATGCTCGACACCGTGTACCGCGACTTCCGCACCGGGTACGTGCCGCGCTGGCACGCGGACATCATCGACCCGGAGACGTTCTACGTCACACCGCCGCGGCACACCCTGCTGGTCGCCGTCGACGAGCGGGACGGGACGGTGGCCGCCACCGCCGCGCTGGACGCGCGCGGGCCGGCGCATCCGCCGAACCCCCGCTGGCTGGCCGAGAGGTACCCGTCGGGGGTGACCGCCCAGTTGCGTCGGGTGTACGTACGCCCTCAGCACCGGCGGCGCGGACTGGCCCGCCAACTGGTGGACGGACTGCTGGACTTCGCGAAGGCCGACGGCGGCTACCGGGCGGTGTACCTGCACACCTATCCGCACTCGCCCGGCGCGATGGGCCTGTGGCAGGCGCTCGGCAAAGTGGTGTGCGACGAGCGCACGGACGTGCCCGGCGGAGGCAGCGGCGTCGCCCACTTCGAGATCCCCATGGTTTAAACGACAATCATGTTCATGTAACTTGTGGGCGATGTCGGCCCGTGAAAGGCAAGAACGAAGACCATGAGATCTCCCCGCCGTCGGTTGACAGCCGGCCTGCTGCTCGCCCCGCTGCTCTCCGGCTGCTTCTCCTCGTCCGGCGACGAGGCGTCGTCCTCGGATGCGTCCGGCTCCGGCGGCGGCCGCCTGCGCGTGGCGCTGGCCTTCCCGCCGACGCAGAACTTCTCCCCGTACGGGAATGACGCCTTCCATCTGTCCCGGCTGGGCGTCGCGGAAGGGCTGACCCGGCTGGACGCCAACGGCACCGCGGTCCCCGCGCTCGCCGAGTCGTGGAGCACCGAGAAGGGCGGCCGGAGCTGGCTGTTCACGCTCAGGGACGCCAAGTTCCAGGACGGCGGCACAGTGACCGCGCAGGCCGTCGCCTCGGCCCTCACCCACGCCGCCGAGGCGGAGCCCGCGCCCGCTGCCCTGTCCGGGGTGAGGCTGACCGCCAAGGCGGCCGGCCCACGGCAGGTGCGGGTCAGTACCGGTGCGGCCGACCCGGTACTGCCGCTGCGGCTGTCCAACCCGAGTCTGGCGGTGTTCTCCCCGAAGGCGTACGGCAGGAAGGGCACCGCGGACCCGGTCGGTACCGCCACCGGTCCCTTCGAGCTGGCCAAGACCACCGGCGATACCGGGGCCACCCTGGAGCGGTTCGACGACTACTGGGGCGGTCGCGCCCAGGCGTCTGGCATCGACGCGAAGTTCATCGCCGACGGCACCGCCCGGGCCAACGCGCTGCGCACCGGAGCCACGGACATAGGCGAGGCCCTGCCCGTCGCGCAGGTCGCCTCCCTCGACAAGGGCACCGTCCACGAGACGAACACCGCACGCAACACCAGCCTGCACCTGAACACCGAGTCCGGCCCCTTCGCCGACCCGGAGCTGCGGGCCGCGGCGCGCGAGGCCATCAACACCTCCGTCATCGCCAAGGACGTCTACGAGGGATACGCCGAGCCCGCCCAGGGCATCTACGGCCCGGCGCTCACCTGGGCCGCCGGCAAGCGGACCGAGCCGGCCGGACGGGCGAAGGCCGCCGCCCCCGACGGCACGTCCATCACCCTGGCGACCTACAACAACCGGCCGGAGCTGCCCGAGGTGGCCCAAGTGCTGCAACAGCAGCTCGACAAGGCCGGCTTCGAGGTGAAGCTGGAGGTGCGCGACTACTCCCGGCTGGAGAGCGACGCGCTCGCCGGGAAGTTCGACGCCTTCGTTCTCTCCCGCAACATGATGCTCGACACCGGAGACCCCGTCTCCGTCCTCGCCTCCGACTTCACCTGCGAGGGCACGTTCAACCTGTCGCTGCTGTGCGACAAGAAGGTCGACGCGGCCGTCGCCAAGGCCCAGGCCCTCTCCGATACCGGCGCTCGGCAGGACGCCACCATGGCGGCGGAAGCCACGGTCCTCGGCACCGACGCGGTCGTTCCGCTCGTGCACCTGAAGGCCGTCACGGGGATCGGCACCTCGGTGCGGGGCACGCTGCTCGACCCGTACGAGCGTGCCTTCGTCGGCACCGGGACCCGGCGCTGACCGTATGCCCACCTCCCTGACCGGGGGCACCCAGGCCGCCCTGCGCCGCCTCGCGCGGGGCGGCGCCCCCACGCTGCTGTGGCGAGCCCTGCTCGCGGCCGCCCTGGTGTGCGGGATCGGCCTGCTGCCGTGGCTGTCCCGTACGGACCCCGCCCTGACCGTGCTCAAGGCCCGGTCGGCGGAACGCGATCCCACCCCCGAGGCGCTGCGGGCCATACGAGACGAACTCGGCCTGGACGACGGCCCGTCGCGGCTGCTCGGGCGGTGGCTGGGCGGGCTGCTGCGCGGTGACGCGGGTCAGTCGTGGATCTCCGGCAGCGACGTGCTGCCGTCCGCCGCGCAGGCCCTCGGCGTCTCCCTGATGCTGATGGGCGGGGCCCTCGCGGTCGCCGTCGCTACGGCCGCGGCGGTGTGCGCCCGCACGCTCTGGCTCGGCTCGCGGCGCCGGCTCGGTGAGCGCGCACCGGGCGGCACCGTGACGGCCGTGCTGGCCGCGCTGCCCGAGTTCCTCCTCGCCTCGGTGTCGGCCTCGGTGATCGGCGTGCAGCTCGGCTGGCTGCCCGCCCTGGGGTGGTACGGCCCGCAGTGGATGGTGCTGCCCTCGCTCGCCCTGGGCCTGCCGGCCGGGGCGGTGCTCGGGCGGATGCTGGACGACCTGCTGCCCTGCGCGTTCGCCGAGCCGTGGGCGCTGGCCGCCGCCGCACGCGGCGTCCCGCCCGGGTCCGTGGCCCGGCAGGCGCTGCGCCGCTGCGTGCCCGGACTGCTGCCCAACCTGGGACTGTTCGTGGTCGGTCTGACCGGCGGGTCGGTCGCGGTGGAGCAGATCTTCGACATCCCGGGCCTCGGCCGGCTCACACTGCGCGCCGCCCTCGCCCAGGACCTGCCCATGCTGCAGACCGGCACCCTCGCCCTGGTGCTGCTCGCGGCCGCCGCGGGGGTCCTGGCCCGGCTCACGGCCCGGTGGCTGATCGGTCCCGCGCTGCGCGACGGCGCCCTGCACTCCCTGCACCGGCCCACCCCGCCCGCACCGCGGACACTGCCCCTGCTGTACGGGGCGCTGCTCCTCGCCGTCATCGGCCTCGGCCTGCCCCGCGACCCGCTCGCCCTGAACACCGCCGCCCGGCTCCAAGCCCCGTCCGCGGCACACCCCTTCGGCACCGACGCGCTCGGCCGCGACATCCTCGCCCGCATCGCGCACGGCGCGCTCAACACCCTCGCCCTCGCCTTCGCGGTCAGCGTCGCCGCCCTCCTTCTCGGGGTGCTGCTGGGCCTGCTGTCCCGGCTGTCCGCGCCGCTCGTCGACACCGTCAACGCCGTACCGCCCGTCCTGGCCGCTCTGCTCGTCACCGGGATCGCGGGCAGCGGCCCGTGGACCCCCGCGCTCGCCGTGGCCGTCGTCGCCTGGTCCCCGCTGGCCACCCACACCTCGGCTCTCCTGCAACAGGAGCGCGCCACCACCCACCTGACCGCCACCAGAGCCCTGGGTGCCGGCCCCTGGTACCTGCTCACCCACGAGCTGCTCCCGGCCGTCGTGCCGCCCGTCACCCGCCACGCCCTGCTCCGGCTGCCCGGCATCGCCCTGTCGCTGGCCGCCCTCGGCTTCCTCGGGCTGGGCGCCCAGCCCCCGTCGCCCGAGTGGGGCCTGCTGCTCGCCGAGAACCAGCCCTACGCCGAACGCGCCCCCTGGGCGGTCCTCGCTCCGGCGGCCGTCCTCGCCCTGCTCGGGGCCCTGGCGGTTACGGCCGCGGACGGAACACGCCGGCCCCGGCTCCCGCGGCGGCTCCAGCGTTCCGCGGCATCACCGGCCGAGCGCCCGTGCCACCCCGTCGAGCGGGAACCGTCCGCGCGAGAGCCGCTCCCCACTCCCGTACTCACCTCCCCCACGGACACCCCATGACGGATCTCATCTCCCGCGCCCTGACCCGCCGAGCCACGCGGTCCCCGAAGTCCCCGAAGTCGCCGAAGTCGCCACGCGAAAGCACCTGGGAGACCTGGAAGGCCCTGTCACCTCTCCTGCGGCTCCTGATCGTCACCCAACTCGCCTTCAACATCGGCTTCTACGCCGTCCTGCCGTTCCTCGCCGAGCACCTCGGCACCGCGATCGGCATGGCGGGCTGGCTGGTCGGATTCGTCCTCGGCCTGCGCACCTTCAGCCAGCAGGGCCTGTTCGTGGTCGGCGGCTGGCTCGTCGACCGGTACGGCGTGCGCCCCATCGTTCTGGCGGGCTGCGTGCTGCGGATCGCCGGGTTCGTCTGGCTGGGGTACGCGCAGGCGACCTGGACCGTGATCGGCGCCGTGCTGGTGATCGGCTTCGCGGCCGCGCTGTTCTCCCCGGCGGTGGAGTCCG
>NZ_JBSFTY010000070.1:0-44987 GCF_053591515.1 Streptomyces sp. NPDC003011 | reverse complement strand
CGGTGGCCGCCCTTGGATCGGAGCGGGGTGATGAGGCGGGCCTCGCCGATGGCGCGCAGGAAGCCCTGGGTGGTGCCGAGCATCTCGGCGGCCCGCCCCATGGTGTAGGCGGGATAGTCGTCGTCTTCGAGACGGCCGTAGGAGTCGCCTGCTGTCACTTTCACCTCTCTGCGCAACGCGTGGAGGGGCCCTGGTGCCTTATGGCACCAGGGCCCCGAAGGAACTGCTACACCATCTGCCGGCCCTGGTACTGCGCCGGCCTTCTGTTTCCGCACACCCGACCGAAACGCTGCCGGGGATGCTGGGATCGCGGTTGCTCGACCGGAGACCACCTCACTATCGATGTCCTGCGGTACCCGGGCTCAAGGCTTCCGCCCGGGCGATCCTGATGGCGCGGGTTCCTCCGTTCTTCCCTCGCTGATCAACTGCTTGCCATTCGGGGTACTGCGTACTGCTGGTGATGCGTACCAACTGGTGATGCGAACTGCACTTGCGGGTCCTGCTCATGGCGGCCCCTGATCACTGCGGGCCACCCGGTCCGGTCGTCAGTCCCGTCGCCGTCCTGCTACCGCTCTGGCTTCGGAACTCCACCACCGCACCGTCCTGCGAACTGCAACTTCTTTCTACTGACCGGCAGTTCGTGTCTGCCAGGTCCTGCTGTCCTTCTGGCTACGAGAGAAACCATAACCACACCGGCGACCAATGTCTACTCCGACAAAGGCAGATTTCCGCGCGTTCGGCGGTGAGGCAATCGGCCTCGAACAGTCGGCCCTACTGGGAGCCGCGACCGGTGACGTCCCCGCCCAGGTCGTCGGCCAGAGCGATGCGGGCGGTGATCCGCTTGCCGGCCGGCTCCCGCTGGACCTCGAAGTCCCGAGCGACGGCCATGACGATCTCCAGGCCGTGCTGTCCGACTCTGCCCGCGTCAGCGGCCCGGGCCACCGGCAGCACCGGGTCGCTGTCCCACACGGCCACTTCCACCAGGTCCCCGACTATGCGCAGTTTCATCAGCACCGGCCCGGGCGCGTACTTGCGCGCGTTGGTGACCAGCTCGCTGACCACCAGCTGGGTCAGGTCCATCGCACGCGCGGACACCGGCAGGCCGTGCTCGGCCCGGACGCGGGTGAGGAAGTCCACCGCGCGATGGCGTGCCTCAGCGATGACGTGGCCGGCACCGCCCAGGGCGACGGTGTCCTGCGGCAGCGGCCCGTCAGGCATCACGGCGCCCTCACCATCAGGGACAGATTCCGTCTCTCGGGTCCACCGTTGTTTCCCCCGTTCACACGCCTGCGCTTACCCCGCACTGTGCCTCGCATGTCCCGTGAGATCGGGCAATAGTCCGTACCTGCGTTCGCCGGGGCATCGGGGCAGGTTCATCGGAGCAGCGCGCCGCCCTCATACAGGGACGCGAGACAGCGGGCCACGCCGGCTTCCTCGAGCATCGCCCCAGGTTACTGAGGGGTGGGTGAACAACCGGCACCCCGGGCCCGTACCTCTGGGCAGTTCAGAGGCATCTGTGGAAGGGACCGTCAGCATGGCCAGCGAATCGCACCATCCCGTTCCGGCACCGAGCCGCCGCACCGTCGTGGCGGGTCTGGGCGCGGCGGGACTCGCCGCCGCGCTGACCGCGTGCGGGTCGGACGACGACGCCTCTGGCTCGTCCACCGACCAGGGAGCCGGACAGAACGCCGAACAGAACGCCGGACAGAGTGCCGGTGCCGGCACCGCGCTCGCGAAGACCTCCGACATACCGGAGGGCGGCGGCAAGGTGTTCAGCGACGAGAAGGTGGTGGTCTCCCAGCCGACGGCGGGCGACTACAAGGCGTTCTCGACCATCTGCACCCACAAGAACTGCCCGATGACGGATCTCAAGGAGGACGTTCTGTCCTGCTCCTGCCACGGCAGCCAGTTCTCCATCACCGACGGCAGCGTGCAGAAGGGCCCCGCGACCGAGCCGCTGGCCGCCCGGCAGGTCAGCGTGGACGGTGACTCGATCACGCTCGCGTGATCCGGGACGGACGCTCCAGGCAGGCCAGCACCTCGTCCGTGGTCGCGACCGTGGCGACCAACGCGAGGGTGTTGCGGATCAACGCCGGGGTGTAGTCGCAGGGCACCCCGGCGATGGCGTCCGTCGGCACCACCGCGGTGTAGCCGCGGTTCACGGCGTCGAACACGGCGTTGGGAACCGCCACGTTGGCGGACACGCCGGTCACGACCAGCGTGCGGCAGCCCAGGTTGCGCAGCAGCGCGTCGACCTCGGTGCCCTGGATCGGCGACAGCCCGTGCAGCCGTCGTACGACGATGTCCTGTTCGGCGACCTCGATGGGCGCCGCCACCTGGACCGCGGCGGTGCCCGGCACCTGCTGGACGGGCAGCCGTTCCGCGGCGCGGAAGAGGCGGGCGTTGCGGCTCGCGCCCCGGCCGTCCGGGCGGCGTTCGGCGATCGCGTGGATCACCTGGACGCCGCTGTCGTGCGCGGCGGCGACCAGCCGGGCCACGTGGGCGAGGGCGCCCGAGGAGCGGGCCGCCTCGGCGAGTTCGGGCAGGGCGCTGTCCGGTCCGACGACACCCTGCTGGCACTCGACGGTGAGCAGGACGGTGGTCGCGGGGTCGAGGAGTTCGCTGAGCTGTTGGTACGACGGCACGGCTCCCCCTGGTCGCCGACGGTGCGGGGCGGGTGAGACTAGCCACCATTGCGCGGGGACGGAAGACGACCCATCCTTTTCTGACGTGATGTCAGAGGATCTCCTCTGGCACGACGTGAGAGAAAGAGGGGGCCGCATGACCGTCACACAGCGCCGGGGCCGGAAGATCATGATGACGCCGGGTGAGCTGGACGAGTTCCTCACCAGCCAGCGCACCTGCCGGGTCGCCACCGTGTCCCCGGACGGCGCTCCCCATGTGAGCACCCTCTGGTTCGCCTGGGACGGCACGTCGATGTGGCTGTACTCGGTGGTGCGCAGCAAGCGCTGGGCCGATCTGCGGCGCGATCCACGGGTCGCGGTCGTGGTCGACACCGGCGAGGAGTACGACGAGCTGCGCGGCGTCGAGCTGTCCGGGGCCGTGGAGTTCGTGGGCGAGGCCCCGCGCACCGGGGAGCTGTGCGCCGAACTCGACCTCCCCGAGACGCTGTTCGCCCGCAAGAACTTCCGCCTGGAGGAGATGCCGCACGACGGCCGGCACGCGTGGGTGCGGCTGACACCCGAGAGGACCGTCTCCTGGGACTTCCGCAAGCTGGGGTCGCTGTAGCCGCTACCCCAGCTTTTCGGCCGCCGTCTCCAGGGCCTTCACCGCCGCCCGGATCGACGGGCGACGGTCGGCGTCCGCGCGCCAGACCACGTACACATGCCGGCGCACCCGCTGCTTCAGCGGGACGGTGACGACCTCCGCGGGCATCGGGTGCCGCCCCAGCAGGGGCGCGACACAGACCCCCAGCCCGGCGGCGACCAGCCCGAGCTGGGTGTGTGTCTCGGCGGCGCGGTGGCCGATGATCGGCTCGATGCCCTTGGACCGCAGGGTGAACATCAGCCACTCGTGGCAGAACTCGCCCTCGCCCCAGGTGATCCACTCGTCCTCGGCGAACTCGGCGAGGTCCACCTCGTCGCGCCCCGCGAGCCGGTGGCCGGCCGGCATCGCCACGTCGGCGGGGTCCTCCAGGAGCGGGGCCTTGACCAGGCCGTCGGGCAGCGTCATCGGCTTGTTGTACCAGTCGAGGACCACCGCGAGGTCGAGGTCGCCGCGGATCACCCCGGCGATACCGCTCTCGGGTTCCAGCTCCGAGGAGCGGATGCGCAGCGCCGGGTGCTGCGCGCGCAGCGCGGCCAGCGCGGAGGGGAACAGGCCGCGCGCGGCGGTGGGGAACGCCGACAGTCTGAGCTCGCCGACGACCTGCCCGCGCTGGGCCTCCAGGTCGGACTGGGCGACTTCGACCTGCGACAGGATGCGTGCCGCGTGCTCGGCGAGCAGCCGGCCGGCGTCCGTGAGCCGCACCCCCCGCCCGTTCTTGGCGAGGAGCTGCTGTCCGACCTCCCGCTCCAGCTTGGACAACTGCTGCGAGACGGCCGAGGTCGTGATGTGCAGGCCCCCGGCCGCGCCGCTGACCGAGCCGTGCCGGGCCAGGGCGTCGAGGGTGCGCAGGCGCTCCAGGTTCAACATGTAAGCGATACTACGAGGTATTACGGAAAAAATCTCGCTTGTGCTACGAGATGGTGGACGTCATCGTGGTCCTCATGACCACCGTCACCGCCGCCCCGAGCCCGAGGCCGACCGCGGCCACCCCCCGTCCCCGCCCCCGTCCCGCCCTGGACTGGCGGCTGCGCTTCGGCGTCCTCTCGCTGATCTGGGGCTTCAGCTTCCTGCTCATCAAGGTGGGCACGGAGGGATACGCCCCCTTCCAGGTCACGCTCGGGCGTCTGGTGTTCGGTACGGCGGTGCTCGCCGCGGCGATGGCGGTCAGGCGGGAGCGGCTTCCGCGCGGCGCACGCACCTGGGCGCATCTGACGGTCGCCGCCCTCCTCCTCAACGCGCTCCCGTTCTCGCTGTTCGCCTACGCGGAGCTGACCATCCCGTCCACGCTGGCCGGGATCTGCAACGCGACCTCGCCGCTGTGGGGCATGGCCCTGTCCCTGGTCGCGCTGTCCGAGGACCGGCCGACCCGGGTCAGGGTCGCGGGCCTCGGCCTCGGCTTCCTGGGCGTACTGACGGTCCTCGGCGCCTGGCAGGGCTTCCACGGCCTGGACGCCACGGGCACCGCCCTGGCCCTGCTGGCCTCGCTCAGCTACCCGGTCGGCTGGATCTACGTCCGCCGCACCCTGGCCGGCACCGGCCACTCGAACCTGTCGCTGACCGGCGCCCAGCTGCTGCTGGCCACCCTCCAACTGGCGGTCGTCACCCCGCTGTTCACGAGCGTGCCGGGCCGCTTCCCGATGGTCCCCCTGCTAGCCACCGCCGCGCTGGGCGCCCTCGGCACGGGACTGGCGGTACTTCTGCAGTACGGCCTGGTCACCGAGGTCGGTCCGACGACCGCCCAGATGGTCACGTACTTCATCCCGGTCATCGCCACGGCCGCCGGGGTGGCGATCCTCGGCGAGTCGCTGACCTGGTCCACTCCGGTGGGCGCGGCGATCGTGCTGGCGGGCGCGGCGCTCACGCAGGTGAGACCGAAGCCGAGGGCCGCCTCCTGACCGCTCAGACATGACCCCGGGCGGGAGCCGTACCGACGGCGGAGGCGACGGCGTCCGCCAGCGGTCCGGCCTCGTCCCGGGTCAGCGTCGCGACGGTGACCCGGATGCCGGGCGGCGCGCTCATCCGGAAGCGCGCGCCGGGCGCGACCGCCCAGCCGGCGTGCAGCAGCCGGGCGACGGCCCCGGTCTCGTCCGGGACGGGGATCCACACGTTCAGGCCGGAGCGTCCGCGGGCCTCGACCCCGCGTTCCGCGAGCGCGTCGATCAGCAGGTCCCGGCGCTCGCGGTAGGCCTCCGCCACGGCCTGCGAGTCCAGCGCGCCGTCGGCCCACAGCCGCAGCACGGCCCGCTGGACGATCCGGCCGACCCAGCCCGGCCCGAGCCGCTGCCGGCCGCGCACCCGGTCGACGGTGACACGGTCCCCGGTGAGCACGGCGAGCCGCAGGTCGGGGCCGTAGGCCTTGGCGACCGAGCGGACGAAGGCCCAGGTGCGGGTGGTGCCGGCCAGGGGATGCAGGGGGAGGTCGACGATGCCGTGGCCGTGATCGTCCTCGATCAGCAGGGTCTCCGGGTACGCCCGGAGCACGGACCGCAGGGCACGCGCGCGTGGGGCGCTCACCGAGGCACCGGTGGGATTCTGCGCCCGGTCGGTGACGACCAGGGCGCGCGCCCCGGCCGCGAGGACACGGCGGACGTCGTCGGGCAGCGGTCCTTCGTCGTCGACGCCCACCGGGGCCGTGCGCAGCCCGAGCGCCGGGACGAGATCGAGGAGGCTGCCCCATCCCGGGTCCTCGACGGCGACGGTGTCGCCCGGTTTGAGGTGGGCGGCCAGGACGCGCTCGATGGCGTCGAGCGATCCGGACAGGACGGCGAGGGGTCCGTCCGGCACCCCGTCGGCGTCCATCCCGGTCCGCGCGATGCGCGCCAGCTCCGGTTCGACGGGGGCGTCCCCGTACAGGACGGGCTCCCGGTCGCCCTGCTCGCCGGCCGCCGCGAACGCCTCCGCCAGGGACGGCAGCAGGGCCGGGTCCGGGTTGCCGGCGGCCATGTCCCGCACGCCCGGGGGGACGTCCACCCTGATGTGCTCGCGTCCGGTGGTGGCCGGCTTGGAGCGCACCCGGCTGCCCCGGCGCCCGGCGGTCTCGATGACCCCGCGCTCGCGCAGGATGCGGTACGCGGCCGCCACGGTGTTGGGGTTCACGCCCAGCCTGGCCGCCAACTCGCGCATCGGCGGCAGCGGTTGCCCGGGCTCCAGCTGTCCGGCCCCCACCGCGCGCTCCACGCTCGCCGAAATCTCCGCCGCGCCCCGGCCTTCGATCCGATACTCTTCTAGCACAAAGCCAAGTATGCACTAGTGCAATGGAGAGCGCCATGCAGGGGACCCAGCAGCCGACGACGCCCGCCGCCTACACCCCCACCGACCGCACCGTCCCCACGCGCTCCCCCGACCGGGCCTCGTACGACAAGGAGCTGGTGCACGCGATACTCGACGAGGGCCTCGTGTGCCACCTCGGCTTCGTCCGCGAAGGTGTGCCGGTCGTGCTGCCCACGCTGTACGGCCGGGTGGGCGAGCGGCTCTACGTGCACGGCTCGACGGGATCGCGCCCGCTGCGGATGACGGGGAAGGCGGACCCGGGACTGCCGGTGTGCCTGACCGTCACGCACGTCGACGCGCTGATCCTGGCCCGCTCGGCGTTCCACCACTCGATCAACTACCGCTCGGTGGTGGTGCACGGCGTCGCCCACGACGTGACCGACCCCGAGGAGAAGCGGGCCGCGCTGGACGCGCTGGTCGACCACGTGGTTCCCGGCCGGACCGCCGACTCCCGGCCCGCGAACAAGAAGGAACTGGCCGCCACCGCCGTGATCCGCCTCGACCTGGACGAGGTGTCCGCCAAGCTCCGCACCGGCGGCGTCAATGACGAGCCCGAGGACCTCGCCCTCCCGTACTGGGCCGGCGTCGTCCCGCTGCGCAAGGGCTACGACGCCCCCGTCGCCGACGCCGGCCTGGCCCCGGGCACCGAACTGCCGGACTACCTGGCGGTCCCGTAGGACGCGGCCCGGCCACAGGGCCCTCCCCCACGCGTACGCACACCGGAAAGGGCCCTCCCGCGCGCGCGTACCCGCGCGGAAAGGGCCCCGCCCCTCACACGAGCACCGGCTCCCCGGCCGCCGCCTCCCGTGTCTCCCGCGCCTTCCGCGCCTCCCGTGCCTCCGCCGCCGCGAGCCCCGCGACCGACCCGAGCATCAGCAGGGTGCCGGCGAGCGTCGCGCAGGTGAGCCGCTCGCCCAGCAGCGCGACGGCCAGCACCGCCGCGCTCACCGGCTCCAGCAGCATGATCACCGACACGGTGGCCGGGCGGACCACGACGGCGGCCGCGAAGTAGAGCGCGTAGGCGAG
Source organism: Streptomyces sp. NPDC003011 (assembly GCF_053591515.1). Lineage (NCBI taxonomy): Bacteria > Bacillati > Actinomycetota > Actinomycetes > Kitasatosporales > Streptomycetaceae > Streptomyces > Streptomyces sp. NPDC003011. The sequence goes on along the minus strand of NZ_JBSFTY010000070.1, from coordinate 37,403 downwards.
GGCCGTGGGGACGGCCGCGATGTAGACCAGCAGCCACACCAGGCGGCCGGGATCGCCGGTGTGCGGGACCAGTCCCTCGGCCAGGGCGAACGGCAGCAGACACACGCTGGTGACCCCGAACGCCGACACGGACGTGCTCGTGGCGTCCGATCCGCCGTCCCGGCCCCACCGGCGGGTGAGCAGGGTCATCGCACAGCCCCCGGCCGCCGACACCAGCCCGAGCACGACACCCCACGGACGGACGGACGCGTCCTGGCCGCCGAGGACCAGCACCCCGAGTCCCGCGAGCGCCCCGGCGGCGGCGAGTGTCCCGCCCCGCCCGAGCCGCTCCCCCAGGGTCAGCCGCGCGCCGAGCGCGATCAGGACGGGACCGGCGCCCAGGGCCACGACCGTGGCCACGGCGAGCCCGGTGGCGGCGACAGCGGCGAAGTAGGCCGTCTGGAACACGGCCAGTCCCACGCCCGTGGCACCGGCCCGCAGCGCCCTGCGGCCGAGCGGTACCGGTACGGCGCGCCGGGCACGCGGGCGCAGGCGGCGGGCCGCGACCAGCAGCACGAGTCCGGCCGCGCAGCGCCAGAACGACAGGGCGACGGGTCCGAGGTCACTGGCCCGGTAGACCAGGGAGCCGGCCGCGCCGGCGGTACCCCAGGCGATCCCGGCGACGGTCAGGTAGAAAAGGCCTCGCCCGACGGGCAGGCCAGAAGCAGCATTCGACACGCGTTCTCTCCACGGATGCGCACAGGCGCAGAAGTTCGGGAAGGACGCCCGCTCGGCGGGGTCCACGGACTTCTTCCGCGGGCAGCACCGTCACGCCCGGCGGCGTGCCGGGCGTGGATTCCGGAGGGCCCGCCTAGGCGGCGGGCGGCGGGAGAACGAGCGTGTGACGATGCATGATCGGCAGCCTAGGCAGCGGTTCCGCGCGTCGACAACTCCTTTTCGCCGCCGCCCGCCACGGGCTCCGCGGGGCTGCGGGCGGGCGCCGACGACTGCGCGATGAAGGCGCCGGCCAGGACGACCGCGCCGCCGATGATCTGCGGGGCCGAGAGGTGCTCGCCGAGCAGCACCCAGGCCAGGACGGTCGCCACGACCGCTTCGAGGCAGGCCACCACACCGGCGACCTGCGGGGAGAGCCGGCGCACCGACAGCACGCCGGTGACGTACGCGAGGACCGTGGCGACGAGCACGATCCAGCCCAGCAGCAGACCGGCCGCGACGGGGGTGCCGTCCATGTCCGCCGTACGGGCGAGGACGGACCAGTCCATGCTCCAGGGGCGGGCCACGACGGTCAGGACGGCCGTGCCGACGAGGAGGCCGTAGGCGATCACGCCGAGCGGGTCGGGTGCCTGGTCCCGGGAGTCACTGCCCTGGTCGGACAGCACGAAGTAGCCGACCTGGCAGCAGGCGGCACCGAGCGCGAGCAGCAGACCGAGCGCGTCGAAGCTCAGGCCGGACCAGATCTCGACGACACAGGCGAGCCCGCCCACCGCGAGGACCACCCCGAGCGCCGCGGCCCGCGTCACCGGGCGCCGCTGCACGAACCTCACCCAGCCGAGCACGAGCGCGGGGGCGAGGTACTCGACGAGCAGGGCGACCCCGACGGGGATCCGGGAGATCGCGGCGAAGTAGCACGCCTGGACACCGGCGACGGCGAGCAGTCCGAATCCGGCGAGCAGGGCGGGGCGGCTGCGCAGCAGGGCGCGGTGGCGGACCGCGACCGGCAGCATCAGCAGGGCGGCGCCCGCCACCCTCAGCCACACCACGTGCAGCGGGCCCAGTCCCGCCTCGATCAGCGGTTTGGCCGCGACTCCCGACCCGCCGAAGGCGAGCGCGGACGCCAGCGCGAGACCGAGCCCGGCGCCCCTTCCCTGGTGACCCTGACTGCTCTCAGACGTATGCACCGGCACATGATGACAGGCCATGACATGAGCGTCACTCCCGTTGACACCTGTCTCACCGAGTGGACCGGAACCCGCGCGGGGGCGGAATGCTCAGCCTGAATGCTCGGGCGGAATGCTCGGGCGGAATGCCCGACCGGTCCTCTCGGAAGGTCCGCTCAGGCGGTCCGCCGTAAGCGGCAGTCCACCCGGACCAGCACCTCGTGCACCTCGTGCGCGTCGATTCCCGCACGGTGCAGCACCTCGACGGCCCGGGCCTCCGGGTCGGCGACGATCGCGGCGAGCAGGTCGATGCCGAGGACCGGTCCGCCGCGGCGGGCGGCGCGCTCGTGGGCGTACTCCATCGCGCCCGCGACCGCCGGCGAGCAGCCCTCCGTACGCCTCACGGCGGGTACGGCACCGGAGTCCTCGATGGTGCCCTGCCAGCGCAGTCCGTAGCCGATGCTGCGCTGCACGAGGTAGCCCATGAGACGCGCCAGCTGCGGCTCGCCGCCGAAGACCTCCCGCACCTCGGGGTCCGACTCCAGCAGCGAGTGCAGCAGATGAGCGGTGTCGATCTGGCGGTCCCCGTCCCTGACCGCTCTCCGACGGGCACCGGAGACCACCGCTGCCAGTTCGTCACTGAGACCGACGTCGTCGTCGGTCCGGGCCGGGCGCCGGCCGTCGGACTCGTGGGCCGACTGCCGGGGGATACGAGGGTGCACATCCCTTACCCCATCAGCCCCTCCGCTCCGCGTCATCCGCGAGAGGAACCATTGTGGCGTCCCACGGGAAGGGGACCCAGGGTGCCGGAATCTCCTCCTTACGGAGGAGATCACGCCGTATCACCCCGAGGGCGCGCGCCGCCTGGTTCTGCGCCCCGTACGCAACCACGGCGCCCCGCCGATCCGTCTCCCAGGGGCATGGAGAGCAGGTGCTGGCTGGTGGCTCTGCTTGCCGTCGACGGCAAGCAGTACGTGTACCGGGTGTACGCCCCGGAGGGCGCGCTGCCCGCCGACCTGTTCTGGGAGGCGTGGCACTGTCACGACGAAAGCACGTTCCCGCGCGCGTGGGACCTGTTCGACGCTGCGGTGATCCAGCGGGTGGGCTGAGTGGCTCAGCCAGCGAGGCAGGTCTCCCGGCGCCCGCCGAGAAGGTCTGGGACCGGCTCACCGACTGGCCCGCGTACGGCGAGTGGAACACGCCCCACACCGCCTTCCCCCACGGCGGTCCGCCGACCCTCGCGGGCAGGCTGAAGGACTCGGCGACGGCCGCGCTGAACGAGTCGCTGCGCAAGCCGGCGGGGATGGTGGGCTGACGGCGGCACGTCCGGGCACGCGAAGGCGCCCCGGGGATCGCTCCCCGGGGCGCCTGATCAGCACTGCCGGACCGTCAGTCCTCATCGGCGAGGATCAGGTACAGCTTCTTGCGGGCGTCGTTGATGACGGTGAGCGCCTTGTCGCGCTGCTCCTTGCTGCCCGTCTTCCAGACCTGCCCGAAGGCCTCCATCAGACCGACGCCGGCCTGGCGGATCTCACCGAGTGCCTCCCAGTCGACGCCGCGCGAGGCTTCCTCCCAGGGCGCGTCGGGCCCCTCCTCTGCCGCGGTGCGACCGGCGTCGGTGAGCCGGAACAGCTTCTTGCCGCCCTCGGTCTCACTGACGATCAGCCCCTCGTCCTCCAGCAGCTGGAGGGTGGGGTACACCGAGCCGGGGCTGGGCTTCCACGCCCCGCCGCTGCGCTCGGCGATCTCCTGGATCATCTCGTAGCCGTGCATCGGCCGGTCCTTCAGCAGGGCGAGGATCGACGCGCGCACGTCACCGCGCCGCGCCCTCCCCCGCGGTCCGCCCCGACCCCTGGGACCCCAGGATCCCGGTCCGAAGCCCGGTCCACCGAAGCCGGGGCCGCCGGGACCACCCGGCCCGAAGGGCCCGAAAGCCGCCCGCCGCCCGTCGAAGCCGTCCTGGCCACGACGGCCCGGACCATCCTGCCGACGTCCATGTCCACGCTCGAATCCGTGGGTACGCATCGCCATCACTTCCATTCCATCGTTGATCTGTCGCGATGCTTCAACGATATATCGGAAGCAGTCGGATGGCAATGCCCTCCTCGCCTCACGCCTGTGTCCTGTCTCATGCGAATCGACCCCTGCCGCAGGTGACCTGGTCCGATTCGCTCGTCGTCTGAGGCGATCTGGCCCGTTGACGCTGCTCAGGTCACGCGGGACCTCACCCCGCACGCCGTGGGACCCCAGGATCTCGGTGAACGGCACGCGCCAATATGGTGGGCCGATGACGTCGATCAAGAAGTTCCAAGTCACCTTCGACTGCGCAGAACCTGAACGCCTCGCTCGTTTCTGGTGCGAGGTGTTGGGGTACGTCGTACCGCCGCCGCCGGAGGGATTCGCCACTTGGGATGACTTCAAGGGCTCGCAGCCACCTGAGCAGCGGGATTCTTGGTTCGCCTGCATCGATCCCTCAGGCGTGGGCCCGCGGCTGTACTTCCAGCGCGTCCCCGAGGGGAAGGCCGCCAAGAACCGGGTGCATCTTGACGTGCGGGTCGGCACCGGACTCGTGGGTGAGGAGCGCCTCGCCGCGCTTGAGGCCGAATGCGCACGGTTGGTCCCGCTTGGCGCGGTACACGTGCAAACGCTGTACGACGGCAACGATGCGTGCATCCCGATGCTGGACATCGAGGGCAACGAGTTCTGTATCGACTGAGGGTCGCGAACCTGTCCCCGTTCTGTCCCCGTACGAGAGGACCTGGTCTGCCGTCTGAAGTGATCTGGTTCTCGCGGTGTACGGAACGGGTGGTCGCTCGAGGAGTGACGCCTTCTGTGTCCGGGGCATGGCGTCGCGCCGGGTGGCCGACGCTCACAGCGAGGGGCATGGGCGTCGGCGTCGGCGAGGTGACCGTGAGCGAGCCTGCGCTGTCAAAGCCGCCTGGGAGTGCGCGTCGGACGTACAGGTGGGGTTCGTCGGCGTCGTGTCGGGGTCGGACGGCTTGGGGCACGGGCTTGCTTCTGCTGCCCGGCATCGAGGCCGTGGCCGTGGGCGGCGGGAGCGACGGGAACTTCACGGCCGCGCTGGGAGTGCCGACCCTCGACGGCCTCGGAGCCGTCGGCGGCGCGGCCCCTGCCGAACACGGGTACCTGCTGGTCGAGAACATGGCCGAACGAGCGAACCTGGTGGCCGGGTTGATGACCGGGCGGGTGACCGCGATCCGGACCGCCTGATCCGTGCGGTCCACTTCGGATCGATCCGGAAGCCGGCTCCGGGTGACAACTGCCGTCCGGGCAGGAACGGATCAGTGGCCGGCCGGGGCCGCTCGGGTCGGGCCTTCCCGCGAGGCGGTGCACAAGGGGCCAGCCACCGCGCATTGGCCTTGGCCGACGGCGCCGGTGAGCCCCTAGCTTCGAGGCATGCGTATCCGAATCGTCGACGCCTTCACCGACCGTCCCTTCGCCGGCAACCCGGCCGGGGTCCTGCTCCTCGACGCCTTCCCTGACGACGACCGGCTCCAGCAGGTCGCCCTGGAGGTCAATCACGCCGAGACCGCGTTCGCCCACCGTCTGCCCGAGGGCGGTGAGGCCGACTGGGCGCTGCGCTGGTTCACGCCCGCCGCCGAGGTCGCGATGTGCGGGCACGCCACGCTCGCCACGGCCCACGTGCTGCGGACCACCGGCGCCCACCAGGGCCCGGTGCGGTTCGCCACCCGCAGCGGCGTCCTGATCGCCACGCCCCGCGAGGACGGCTCGATCACCCTGGACTTCCCGACCGCCCCGCTCACCCCCGTCGACCTCCCCGACGGCGTGGCCGAGGCCCTCGGCGCCGAGCCGCTCACCACGTTCGACACCGGGCCGGACATCGGCGATCTGCTGGTCGAGGTCGCCGACGAGAAGACGGTCCACGCCCTGAAGCCCGACCTCAAAGCCCTGGGCGCCTACTCCGAGCGCGGCATCATCGCCACCGCCCGCGCCGAGGACCCGGACCGGGGCTACGACTTCGTCTCCCGCTGCTTCTTCCCGAACATCGGCATCGACGAGGACCCGGTCACCGGCAGCGCCCACACGGCTCTCGCCCCGTTCTGGTCCCAGCGCCTCGGCCGCGCCGAGCTCACCGGGCTGCAGGCCTCCGCCCGCTCCGGCCGCGTCCGCACCGAACTACGGGGCGGCCGCACCCTGCTGAGCGGCCGCGCGGTCACCGTCATCGAGGGCGAGCTGCTCGCCTGAACGGCTCGGCAGAGGCGCGGAGAAGAGGAAGGCGCGCCAGGAAGGGGCGTCCGGGATGCCCGTACGCCCCTCCCGGACGGCCTCACGCCGTCGGCAGCCACCCCACCTTGCCGGCCAGCAGGGCGTAACCGACGAACGCCCCGATGTCGAGCAGGGAATGCGCGACCACCAGCGGTCCCACCCGGCCCCAGCGGCGGTACAGGTGGACGAAGACCACGCCCATCACCATGTTCCCGATGAAGCCGCCGATGCCCTGGTAGAGGTGGTACGAGCCGCGCAGGACGGAACTGGCCATCAGGGCCCTGCCGGGGGTCCAGCCCAACTGGCCCAGGCGGCGCAGGAGATAGCCGACGACGATGACCTCTTCGACGATCGCGTTCTGCATCGCCGACAGGATCAGCACCGGGTACTTCCACCACACCTCCGGCAGCGCCTCGGGCACCACGGTGAGGTTGAAGCCGAGACCGCGCGCGGCCAGGTAGAAGGCGATTCCGCTACTGCCGATCACCGCCGCGACCGCCGCCCCCCGGCCCAGGTCCGGCCAGGGCCGGGCGCGGTCGAAGCCGAGGGTCCGCAGGCCCTGCCCCTCACGCAGCAGGCAGTGCGCGACCAGCGCCACGGGCACCAGCGCCGAGGTGATACCGAACAGCTGCCAGGCGAGATCGAGCCACGGACGGCCGGGCGCGGCCGAGGCGTTGAGGGTGGCCGCCTGGTCCTTCAGACCCCCCGGCCGGGTGACCGATCCGACAAAACTGATCAGGGCCGACACACCGCTCGCGCCGAGCGAGAGCCCCAGAACCAGCAGCGTCTCGTCCCGCAGGATCCGTCGCGAACGCCGCTCCGGGGGAACGTGATCGGCCACCGGGCCCGCCTCCGACTGCACACCTGCCTCCAGTTGAGTTGTCCCGCCGGAGCGCGTCTCCCCTTCTGCCTGCCGTGCGGCCGGATCCCGGCGCGACGGTCGGCAGGGCAACGGGGAAGGGCGCCACCGTCCTGGGACATCACAGCTTGCCCGATCAGCGCGGGGCGGGCGGCAGCGACCCCGGTCCACGCGCGTCCCCGCGCCACAGGCCGGCGGAGGCGAGCCGGTACGGGGTGGGGCGTGCTCGGCGGAGCGGACCGCTTACGGACGGCGGCCCACGACCTTTCACCCCAGCGGCACCGGCTCAGGCAGCCCCACGGGCCAGGTGTGCACGGGCTCTCCCTTGTGCATCAGGTCGCGGTAGCGGCGGGTCGTGGCGGCCAGCGCCGCGTCGCGCGACATCCCGGCCTCCAGCGCCCGGTGGAAGGTCGCGGACTGCCAGGACGCGCCGTTGACCCGGCGCCGGCACCGCTCCTCGATCACGCCGAGGTAGAAGTCACGGTCGGCGGCTTCGACCCCCCACGCCTCCAGCCCGGCCTCGGCGAGCGGCAGCAGCTCGTCGCGTACGAGGGTGACGGCGTCCACCTCGGCCGTACCGCCATGACGACCGCGCCGCGGCCAGGTGAGACGGGCGTCGATGCCGTGCCGGCACGCGGCGTCGAAGTTGGCGGCGGCGGCCTCGAACGGCAGCCGGGTCCACACCGGACGCGACTCCTCGGCGAGGGCGCGGACCACGCCGTAGTAGAAGGCCGCGTTGGCGAGGACGTCGGTGATGGTCGGCCCGGCGGGCAGCACGCGGTTCTCGACGCGCAGGTGCGGGACACCGTCGGCGATGTCGTAGACCGGCCGGTTCCAGCGGTAGACGGTCCCGTTGTGCAGGACGAGCTCGGCCAGCTTCGGGACGCCTCCCGCGTCCATGACCTCCAGGGGGTCCTCGTCGTCGCAGATCGGCAGCAGGGCCGGGTAGTAGCGCAGGTTCTCCTCGAAGAGGTCGTACGCGGAGGAGATCCAGCGCTCGCCGAACCAGGTCCGCGGACGTACGCCCTGGGCCTGGAGCTCGGGCGGGCGGGTGTCGGTGGACTGCTGGAACAGCGGCGGCCGGGACTCGCTCCACAGCTCGCGGCCGAACAAGAACGGCGAGTTGGCGCCCACGGCTATCTGCGCGGCGGCGACGGCCTGGGCCGCGTTCCACACGTCGGCGAAGCGGCCCGGGGTGACCTGGAGATGGAGTTGCACCGAGGTGCAGGCGGCTTCGGGCGCGATGGACCGGGAGGTGCACGTCAGCCGCTCGACGCCGTCGATGTCGAGGGCGAAGTCCTCCCCGCGGGCGGCCACGATCTGGTCGTTGAGCAGCGCGTAGCGGTCGACGTCGGACAGGTTGGAGGAGACCAGGTCGTCCCGGTCGAGAGTCGGCAGAATGCCGATCATCACGATGCCCGCGTCGACCTCGTTCGCTTTCCGGTCGGCGTACGCCAGCGAGGTGCGGAGTTCCTCCGCGAGCTGGTCGAATACCCGGCCGCCCAATCGGTGGGGGGCTATGTTGACTTCCAGGTTGAACATGGCGAGTTCTGTTTGGAAGTCTCGACTTGCGATGCGTTCGAGCACCTGCGCATTGAGCATTTTCGGCATACCGTCGGAGCCGGTGAGATTCAATTCGATCTCAAGCCCCATCAGGTTCTTCGGGCGGTCGAACCGCTCGTCGGCCAGGAGTCGCTCGAGCACCGACAGGCACTGTCGGAGCTTGTCGCGGTAGCGCTGGCGATCGGACAGGTCGAACTGGCCTGCCACGACCTTCTCCCCCATGGGAGCGTCCTCCTTGATCGGGCGGGGCGTCGAGCCGGCCGCCGGCGTGCGGGTCAGGTGGGATGATGCCCCGCCAAGACGATCGATAACGTCCCGGACGGGCCCGGCAGCCGCTACTCTTGCGAATGTGACCGGTGGCACATTCACCAGGCATGGTGCGCGGCGCGGTGCCGAGTTCCCAGCGGAACTCGTGAAAAACGCCGATGAGAACGGGCCGTCCGCGTTTCGGGCATGGACCGAGGTCACCGCCGTGCGATCGCCTGGGAATCGGGATGATTCCCGCGAATCACCGACCGAATGAACTCTTGCCGTCCTTACTGAAAGCGGCTAGCCGAAACACTGCGTGAACATATGTCGTATAAACTCGGCGAACAAGGCAGAAGGCTGGCGCCTGCGGCCCTCGATCCTGCCGTCGGGTGACGTGCGGCAGGCCTCACCCGCATCCCCGGTTCACCGGACCACGGCTCCCGCCTCGCATGCCTCGTGAGCTGACAGCGCCGTCCGCCCCCGCCCCGCCCTCGCGCCACTGTGCCTGTCGAATGAGAGGCGACCCACCATGCCGCTGCATGTCCCCCCGGCTCCCGCGCCGGCCCTTCGATCCGTCCTGACCGCCCTCGGCTCACCCACCGCGGTCCGCGAGGCCCGAACTCCCTCCCTGCTGCACGCCCAGGGGCCCGCCACCCCCGAGCTGCCGCTGCCCGTGCATGTCCTGGACGGGATCGACGCCGCCGGCGCCCCCGTCACCCGGCTGGCCGGCTGGCGTTTCCTGATCCGCTGCGGCGACCGGGTGGTGGCCGCGGCCGAGACCATGCTGACCGCCGACGGATGGGCCTTCTCCCGCTTCTTCGAAGGTCCCTACATCGCCTCCACCGAGCGCGCGCTGCGCCAGGCCGAGACCGTCGCCCAGCCCTACCAGCCGCGCCTGCTGTCGGTGCCCGGCCTGTACATGCTGACGCTGTGGCTGCACGCCGACTGCACCGCCGACGGCGCGGCCGGCCACCCCGCCGCGACGGACCTGCTGGTCCCGCTGGCCCCCGCCCCGCCCGGTATCGCGGCCCACCGTCCGCACCGGGTGGCCGATCTGCTGCCGGTCCTCACCCATCGGGTGACTCCCGCACCACTGCTCAGCTCGCCCGCCTGAAACCCCCGTCTCGGCGGCTGTCGTACCCCGCACCGGAATTCCCGGTGGCGGGGTACGACGCTGTTTCCGGCCCCTATAGGCTCGCACCGGGATATGCGGTGACCCTTTCGCTCGTACGAGCACTTTATGGCTCGTACGAGCCGGAGGCGAGGCTGACCCCGTCCGGACTAGCCCTATCAGGCCACTGCGAACCACCCGAAGGGACAGTGCAGTTGGGGTGAACCGTCCGCGCGGGTGATGCGTCCTCAACCTATGAGAAGTGGTGCAGCGAAATCCCTGCGGATTGACGCCCGTGGGGCAACACTGGGTTCGGACCGACTTATCACAACGGGGGGCGGCCATGAACGACGCTTCAAGCCGCGGAACAGACACGACAGCCATCTCATCCGTCACGACAGAGCGAAAGATCCCATCAATGTGCCAGCACCAGCCGCCGTGCCCGACAGCCGACTCCGCCGACCGGGAATCCGCCCGTCTCGTGGCGCACCACCCGGAGCAGGGGTGGAGCCTGCTGTGCAACGGCGTCCTCCTCTTCGAGGACACCGGTGAGCTTCTGCCGGACGGCCGGGTCATCGCCCCGCACCGTCCGCTGGCCGGCCAGGTGGTGACGGCCGCCTGAACCGGCCCGGGCGGCTGTCGCTCCGCCCGGAGTACTGGTGGCCATCGCTCTGCCCGGAGCACTGAGGGGCCGGCTCGCGGCATCGACTGCGCACCGGCCCCGACGCATGTCCGAGGGAGGTCACTCAGCGTAGTGCCCTGTGTGAGCTGCGGTCCCGGGGGGTGCGGAGCTGGCCTCTTCCCATGGTCGTCCTCTTTCCGGAAGACTCCTGGAAGTTTCGAGCGCTCGTCCGGTGAGCATGCGAGCGCTCGTCCGGTGAGCAGGGGGCCGGCGTGGCACCCGTCGACGGAGGTGGGGAAGTGGCAGCACGCGAGACCGACGCCGGGCCGGCGCCCGAGGCACGGGGCAAGGTCACGATCACGGAGATCGCCCGGCGGGCCGGGGTCTCGGTGCCGACCGTGTCCCGGGTCGTCAACGGCCGCTCCGACGTCTCGCCGCGGACCCGGGCCCGAGTCGAGGACCTGCTGCAACGGCACGGCTACCGCAAGCGCCCCGCCGCTCCCGGCACCCGCGCCGCCCTGCTGGACCTCGTCTTCGACGACCTCGACAGCCCCTGGGCCGTGGAGATCATCCGGGGGGTCGAGGAGGTCGCCCACGCGGCCGGGGTGGGCACCGTGGTGTCGGCGATCCACGGGCGTACCGGGGACGCCCGGGCGTGGCTGCGCAACCTGCGGGCCCGCGCCTCCGACGGCGTCATCCTGGTCACCTCGACCCTGGAGCCCGTACTGCACCAGGAGTTGCGCATCCTCGGCGTCCCCCTGGTCGTCGTCGATCCGGCGGGCTCCCCCGCCCTCGACGTGCCGACCATCGGCGCCGCCAACTGGTCGGGCGGACTCGCGGCCACCGAGCACCTGCTCTCGCTGGGGCACCGCAGGATCGGCCTGATCGCCGGTCCGCCCCGGCTGCTGTGCTCCCGGGCCCGCTTCGACGGCTACCGCGCCGCCCTGGAGGGCGCCGGTCTCGCGAGGGACGACACGCTCGTCGTCCCCGGCGACTTCCACCCGGAGTCCGGCTTCACCGGCTGCAACGCCCTGCTGGACCTGGCCGAGCCGCCGACCGCCGTGTTCGCGGCCAGCGACCAGATGGCGCTCGGCGCGATCGAGGCGCTGCGGCGGCGGGGCCTGCGGGTGCCGGAGGAGATGAGCGTGGTCGGTTTCGACGACCTTCCAGAAGTCCGCTGGTCCGCCCCGCCGCTCACGACGATCCGGCAGCCGCTCGCCGACATGGGCAAGCTGGCCGCCCGCACGGTGCTGCGGCTGACCCGCGACGAACAGCCGGACTCGCCGCGGGTGGAACTCGGTACCGAGCTGGTGGTCAGGGCCAGCACGGCACCGGTGGCCACGGCGTAGTCACGGCGTCCCGGCCGCCGTCGACGGGACGTTCCCGGGCACCCCCCTCGCAGGCGCCCGGGAACGGGTCTCGCCCCGTTCAGCGCGTCACGTCAGCGCGTCACTTCAGCACGTCACGTCAGCGCCTCCCTGATCGCGAAGTAAGCGGGCTTCGGCGCCAGTTGCTCGTCCCACGGCAGCGCCGCGCCCTCCCCCTCGAAGAACGCCGGGATCCAGGAGTACTTGTCCGTGTAGTCCCACAGCGTGATGCCGACGCAGCGGCGCACCGCGAGGCACGCCTCGGTCACGTCCCGGTACCACTGGGCCTGCGTGGCCAGCTTCGCCTCGTCCGCGGGCAGGTACATGCGGATGTCCACCTCGGTCAGGGAGGTGTCCAGGCCGAGCCGGGAGAAGCGGCGGAGGTTGTCCTCCAGGGTGGTCGGATAGCCGTACTGGAGTGCCAGGTGGGCCTGGAGGCCGATGCCGTCGAGCGGAACGCCCTGGGCCTTGAGTTCCTGGGCCAGCCGGTAGTAGGCGTCGCTCTTCGGGCCGATCGCCTCGATGTTGTAGTCGTTCAGGTAGAGCTTGACCTTCGGGTCGGCCTGGCGGGCCCAGCGCAGCGCGTCGGCGATGTAACCGGGGCCGAGCGTGTTGTAGAAGATCGTCTCGCGGTAGGTGCCGTCCTCGTTGAACGCCTCGTTGACGACGTCCCAGGCGAAGACCTTGCCCCGGTAGTGCCGCACCTCCGCCTGGATGTGCTTCTTCAGTACGGCCCTCAGCTCCGACGGAGTCCAGTCGCGGCCGGTGAGCCAGCCGGGCAGCTGGCTGTGCCAGACGAGCGTGTGCCCGCGTACCTTCTGGTGGTTGGCACGGGCGAGGTCCACGATCTCGTCGCCCTTGGACCAGTCGAAGACGCCCTGCTCGGGCTCGGTGGCGTACCACTTCATCCCGTTGCCGGGCGTGATCTGGTCGAACTCGCTGCCGAGGATGGCCTTGTAGGGCTCATCGGTGAGCTCGGGGTTGTCGGTGGCGCTGCCGAAGTAACGGCCGTGCCGCTGGGCGAGGTCGGCGAGGGTGGCCCGCTCACCGTGCGGTGCGCCGTGCTCTTCGCCGGCCTGGGCGGCCGGTCCGGTGGCGATCCCGGCGGCGACCAGGACGGTCGCGAGAGCCCCCGCGAGTCTGAGGCGGGAGCGGGAGCGGGTGGTCGTGGTGGGCATGGTGGGCATGGTGCGACTCCTCACGGTCGGGGGTGTGGGTGAGCCGTACGGTCGCGGGCGCCGGTCATCCCTTCGTGGCGCCCGCGGTGAGGCCGCCGACGAGCTGACGCTCGGCGACCGAGTAGAAGGCGAGGGCGGGAACCATGGCCAGCACCAGGTAGGCGAAGACCTTGGCGTACTCCGCCGAGTACTGGCCCTGGAACTGCTGCACGCCGATCGGGATGGTCCACCACGTGGAGTCGGTGAACACCAGCAGCGGCAGGAAGAAGTTGTTCCAGCTGGTGACCACGGCCAGCACCGAGACGGTGCCGAGCGCGGGCCGCGCCATGGGCAGCAGGACCCGCCAGAAGAACCCGAGCGGCGTGCACCCGTCGAGCGTGGCCGCCTCCTCCAGCTCGCCGGGGATCTGCCGGAAGAACCCGCGCAGGATGATGATCGTCATCGGCAGTCCGAACGCGGCCTGCGGCAGGATCACGCCCAGCGGGTTGTCCAGCAGCCCCAGCGACCGCAGCAGCAGGAACAGCGGCAGGGCCGCCACCGCGAAGGGGAACATCAGCCCCATGGTGAACAGGGTGAACAGGAACTCCCGTCCACGGAAGGCGAACCGGGCGAAGGAGAACGCGGCGAGCGCGGAGGCCGCGACGACCAGGACGGTCGTCCCGATCGCGATGAGCGTGCTGCTGCCGACCAGTTGCCAGAAGGCGCCCGAGCCGAGGATGCCGGTGTAGTTGGAGGTCACCCACGGGTCGGGCAGCCCGATCGGGTTGCGGGAGAGCTGGTCGGTGGACTTGAAGCCGGAGATGACCGCGTAGAGCAGGGGTACGGCCATCACCGCGCCGACGACGACGAGGACGACGTGCACCGGCAGCGTGCGCCGGCTCTTCCTGCGGCGGGCGGGTTTCCCCGTGGGTGTCTGCTGTGGACGCGTGTGCTGAGCGAGCGTCACTTCCCGCCTCCTCGCATGGTCGTGGTCGCTCCTTCGAGGTCGCGGCGGAGCACGAACCGCTGGTAGGCGAGGGCGAAGACGAGGCTGATGCCGAACATGACCACGCTGATCGCGCTGGCGTAACCGACCTGGTAGCGCTTGAAGCCGTACTGGAACATGGTCACGGCCATGGTCTCGGAGTGGTGGTCGGGGCCGCCCTGGGTGATCACCCACACCAGGTCGAAGAGCTGGATGGAGCCGATGACGGACAGGAACACGCTGATGCGCAGGGTGGGCGCGAGCAGCGGCAGGGTGACGTTGCGGAAGCGCTGCCAGGCGCTGGCGCCGTCGATGAGCGCCGCCTCGTTCAACTCGGCCGGGATGGACTGGAGTCCGGCCAGCAGGAGCATCATGTGGAAGCCGAAGTACTTCCAGGTCATGACGATGAAGAGGGTCGCCATGACGGTGGAGGGGTCGGCGAACCAGGTCCCGCCGAGCCCGTCCAGGCCCACGCTGCCCAGGACCTGGTCGGCGAGACCGTCGTCCGGGGCGAAGATCATGGCGAACAGGACACCGGTGATGGCCTCGGACAGGATGTAGGGCGCGAAGAACAGCATCCGGTAGACGGCCCGGCCCCGCATCCGCTGGTTCAGCAGCACGGCCATGGCGAGCGCGAACGGCAGTTGCAGGGCCAGCGACAGCACGACCAGGACCAGACAGCGCCACAGGTCGCCCAGGAACACCGGATCGTCGAAGAGCCGGGTGAAGTTGTCGACGCCGATGTAGTCGGAGGGCATGCCGAAGCCGCCCCAGCGGAAGAAGGCCGCGTACAGGGCGAACAGCATCGGCAGCAGTACGAGGCCGAGGAACAGCACCAGGGCGGGCAGCTGGAAGCCCATCGCGGTGAGCCAGTTGAGCGCGCGGCGCCGGGCCCGCCCCCGGGCCGCACCGGCGGCCGGGGGCGGCGGGTCGACGTCGGGGCCGGTCCGCTTGTCCGGAAGGAACGTGGAGGTCATCGCCGGCTACTGCTCTTCCTTCGCGGTCTTGGTGAGCGACTCGGTGACCTGCTCGGGGGACTTCGAGCCGGCGACGAGCGCGGCCACGCTGTCGTTGACCTCCTGGCCGAGGGCGGGGGCGTACGCCTGGTCGAGGTAGAGCTGGAAGCCGGTGGCCGCCTTCAACTGCGTCTGTACGGCCTTGGTGTTGGGGTCGGTGATGGCGCTCTCGGCCGCCGGCACCACCGGCAGGACGCCGGTCTTCTTGACCAGCTCGACGTCGGTCGCCTCGGAGGCGAAGAACTTCAGGAAGTCGACGGCCGCCTGCGGGGCGTCCTTGCGCAGGGCGTGTCCGCCGCCCCCGCCGAACACCTCGGTGAGGGCGCCCTTGCCGCCCTGGATCTCGGGGAACGGGAAGAAGCCGAGGTCGTCCCCGAGTCCCTTGCCCACGTCCGCCTGCACCACCGGGGCCCACTGGCCCATGAGTTCCATCGCCGCCTTGCCGTTGCCGACGGCGGCGGCCTGGCCGCTGGGAGTCGAGTAGGCGGCGTTGAGAAAGCCCTTCTGGAACGGCTGGAGGTCCACGAGTTCCTTGAGGCGCTCGCCGGCCGCGACGAAGTCGGCTCCGGTGAAGTCCTGGTCCTCGTTGGCCTTCTGCAGGGCCTCGGCGCCCGCCGTGCGCATGGCGAGGTAGGCCCAGTAGTACATGCCGGGCCACTTCTCCTTGCCCGCGAGGGCGATGGGGGTGATGCCCTTGGCCTTCAGCTTGCCCACCGCGTCGAGGAAGCCGCTCCAGGTGGTCGGAGGCGTGCTGACGCCGGCCCGCTCGAAGAGCGCCTTGTTGTACCAGAAGCCGATCATGCCGATGTCGAACGGGATGCCGTACACCTTCTCGTCGAGCAGATACGGCTCCTTCGCGACCGACAGCAGACCGTCGGCCCATGGCTTGGTCCGGTCCGTGAGGTCCTCGACCAGCCCGGCGTCCACCTGCTGCTTCAGGACACCGCCGCCCCAGGTGTGGAAGATGTCGGGCAGCTTCCCGGAGGCGGTCAGCGCCGTCATCTTCGACTTGTAGGCGTCGTTCTCCAGCTGGACGATCTTTATCTTGACCTTGGGGTTCTGGGCCTCGAACTTCTTGGCGAGGGAGGCCCAGACGTCCTTGGTGGGCTGCGTGGTGGAGATGTTCCACCACTCGACGGTGGTCGTCCCCGACGACCCTCCGTCCGAGTCGCCGCCACAGCCGCTCAGTGCCGTCATGCCCAGTCCGGCGGCGGCGGAGGCCGCCAGGAAGCCGCGGCGGGACAGTGCCGGGTCACCCATCATGCGCTCCTTGGGTACGGGACGGCGCGTCCACGCCCGTCCGCTGATTTCGAAAGTTTCGAAGATAATTCGGAAAGTTCGTCGTTGCCCGCACCCTAGAGACAGCTGTCAAACGGTGGCAACCCCTTGTACGGGGGGAATGTTGGGCGACCTCGCCGCCGACTCGTTCCGGAAAGCGGCTGCTTCAGGCGCGCGACGGCGCGTACGCGAACCAGTCGAAGGACGCGCTGCCCTCGGTCACGTACATGCCGATCACCCGCCCGGTGAAGCCTCCGGCGACCTGCGTCGACAGATAGCGGCCGTCGAGTGCGGCGAGCGGTTCACCGCGCCCGTCCCCGCCCGCGCCCGCACCCTCGTCCCCGCCCCCGCCCTCGTCCGCACTCGTGTCCGCGCTCCGGTCCGCGCGCTCCGTCTCGACCGAGAAGGCGATCGTGTCGGGGCCGCCGGGCCTGATCCCGGGGGCCGGTTCGCCGGAACTGGTGGCGGTCGGGGGCACCGGGGACGCCGTGCCGATCTCGACGACGAGCGTGACCGGCCCCGGCGGGACCGGCTGCCGGGCGAGGCACTGCCGTACGGGTCCGATCCGGGCGATCACACTGGCCTCTCCCCCGGCGACCTCGAGGTCGTAGTGGTGGGCCTCGTCGATGCGTACGGACAGGCCGGCGCGGCCCCTTCCTGGGTCCAGGCGGGCGGCGGCGCGGCAGTCGGGGTGCTGCTGCCGGCGCCCGACGAAGGTGTGCCCCGGCCGGTCGAGCGTGTCCCCGGTGGCATGCAGGGTCAGCCGGCCGGGCCGCTCGGTCAGCGACCAGGAGCCCTCCGGCCGGCTGCGCGGGGAGATCCAATACGGTGCCAGGCGCCCGGCGTCGAAGTCGTCCCGCTGCGGCGGGAGTTCGACGGGGTGCCAGGCCTCCGGCGCGGGATGCCGTTCCCGGACCGGGCCGACGCGCGGCCAGCCGTCCACCCACTCCACGGGGGTCAGGAAGGTCTCCCGGCCGAGGACGTGGAAGGACGGGAAGAAGCCGCGGGGCCGCGTGCCCAGCAGCAGCATCCACCAGGTGCCGTCGGGTGCCTGGACCAGGTCGGCGTGGCCGGTGCACTGGATCGGCAGTCCGGTGCTGCGGTGGGTGAGGACCGGGTTTACCGGGGCGGGTTCGTAGGGGCCGCGCGGGGAACGGGCGCGGGCGATCGAGACGCTGTGGCCGTGGGCGGTGCCGCCCTCAGCGAGCATCAGGTACCACCAGTCGCCGATGCGGTAGAGGTGCGGCGCCTCCGGGTGCTGCGCCCCGGTGCCAGACCAGACCGGCAGCGGCCCTTCCAGCACCTTCCCGGTCACGGGATCGATGCGGGCGACCCGGACACCGGAGACGGCACACCAGCAGGAGCCGTCGTCGTCCCAGGCCAGGTCGGGATCGATCCCCTCCAGGTCGATCCAGACCGGGTCGGACCAGGGACCTTCGGGCCGCTCACTGGTGACGAGGAAGTTGCCGCCGCCGAAGACATTCGTCGTGATCATGTAGAAGCGGCCGCCGTGGTGACGGATCGTCGGGGCGTAGATCCCGGCGGAGGCCACCGTGTCGTCGGACAGCGGCAACTGCCCGGGCCGGTCAAGGACGTTGCCGATCTGCCGCCAGTGCACGAGGTCACGGCTGTGGAAGAGCGGAACGCCGGGGAAGTACTCGAAGCTGGAGCAGACGAGGTAGTAGTCCTCGCCCACCCGGCACACACTGGGGTCGGGGTGGAAGCCACCGAGCACGGGGTTGTCGTACGTCCGCATGCGCGTCAGTCCCTTCGAGCGTCGCGGTGGGGGCGAAACTTTCGGATGATCTGGCGAACGTTACGGAGCTGCACTGTAGGTGGCTCTCGGAAGCGGGGCAAGACGTCACGCACCTACCGCACGGCCGAGCCGGTGCGGTCATGCGGGCGGCCGTGCGCATCGAGACGATCCGGGCGTCGGGGCGGATCCCCGCCGGGAAGCGCCCTGCCCGTGCACCGGCGCTTGACCCCATTCTCAGGGCAGGTGGCCGGGAGGGCTGAGCGGTGGAGTGACGAGGTTCCGCGCGAGGGTGAGTGGCGAGTGACCGCCGCCGGCCAAGTCGGCGGCCCTCATCGAGGCCACTCCACCAGCCGGCCCCACTGCCGCTACCGGCCGAACCGCCGTGGGGCGCGTCCACCACGACCCCCGGCCGCGTCAGCAACGCCAGTGAGCCTCCCCGACACCCGCCCCAACGCCCGCACTCGTGCCGTGCCCGTCGACAGCTCCGCCGTCAGAACGGCCAGCTCTCCCACAGTGCGCGCGGCCAGCGCCGCTTCCACCCGCTCGTCGAGCTCCTCAGCGGTCAGCAGCGGTCAGCAGCGGTCAGCCGACCGTCCCCCGCCGCGACACGCAGCACGTCGACGACCTCGTCCCGGTCCGTGTGCGAGACCCTCAGCCCGAGCCGCGCGGCGACACCGGCGGCCCCGTCACCACGCACCGACCCGTCCGAGACCGACACGCCCCACTCCCGTCCCCCACCCGACGCACTGACGCCATATCGCGTTATACGCAACGGCCAGCCCCACGCCCGCGGTTCCCCACCGGCCCCTATCGTGACCGCATGCAGTCCTACACGATCGGCCAGGCAGCACGACTGCTCGGCGTGAGCCCCGACACCGCCCGCCGCTGGGCGGACGCCGGCCGGATGGCGACCCACCGCGACGACAGCGGCAGACGACTCATCGACGGGCGGGACCTGGCCGCGTTCTCGGTGGAACTCGCCAAGGCCGGAAACGGCGAGGAGGATCCACCGCACACGTCCGTCCGCAACGCCTTCCCCGGCATCGTCACCGCGATCAAGCTGGGCGATGTCGCCGCCCAGGTCGAGATCCAGGCCGGTCCGCACCGGCTCGTCTCCCTCCTGACCCGCGAGGCCGTCGAGGAACTCGGTCTGGAGGTCGGTATGGAGGCCACAGCCCGCGTGAAGTCGACGAACGTACATGTCGACCGCACCTGAGCGGCCACGTACCGAATGGACGACGGCGTCCATAGAAACGCACATGCCCACCCCCGACCGCACTTACGGCAGCTCATGCTATGACACAAGTGACTTAGGCCTCGCATATGCGGAAGTATGATCGGCGTATCGGAAGGGCCGACGGGCTTTTCCGCGGACCGACCGATGGAGTGGACCCGAGATGAACCGTTCCGCGCGCCGGACCCACCGGACCCACCGGACCCAACCGACCCACCGGACCCGCCAGGCCCCCCGAATCCCTCGGACCCACGGGGCACTGCTGGCGATCGGCGCGGGAGCCGCCGCGCTGTTGACCCTCACCGCCTGCTCGTCCTCCGACGCGAGTTCTGGCGCAGAAGCCGGCGCGGGTTCCGCTGCGGGCAGGTCCGCAACCTCGGCGCGGCTCTCCGGCACGGTGACCGTCTTCGCCGCCGCCTCCCTCCAGGAGAGCTTCACGACCCTGGGCAAGGAGTTCGAGAAGGAGCACCCCGGAACGAAGGTCACCTTTAACTTCGGCGGCAGCGACACGCTCGCCGCGAGCATCACCAGCGGCGCCCCGGCCGACGTCTTCGCCGCCGCCAGCGCCAAGACGATGACGACCGTGACGGACCAGAAGGCCGCCGTCGGCACACCCACCACCTTTGTCCGCAACCAACTGGAGATCGCCACTCTGCCGGGCAACCCCGACAACATCTCCTCCCTCAAGGACCTCACCAAGCCGGGCCTGAAGGTCGTCCTGTGCGACAAGACGGTGCCGTGCGGCGCGGCTGCCCGGACCGCCCTGGACGCCAGCGGTCTCGAACTCACGCCGGTCTCCTACGAACAGGACGTCAAGGGCGCCCTGACGAAGGTCGAGCTGAAGGAGGCCGACGCCGCCGTCGTCTACAAGACCGACGTGAAGGCGGCGGGTGACAAGGTGGAGGGCGTGGACTTCCCCGAGTCGGCCAAGGCCGTCAACGACTACCCGATCGCCCTCCTCGACAACGCCCCCAACCGCGACGCGGCGAAGGCGTTCATCGCACTGGTCAAGTCCACCGAGGGCCAGCAGGTCCTGACCGACGCCGGATTCCTCAAGCCATGACCGGCCCCGTCACCCGGGAGGGCGGACCGGGGCGCAGGCATGACCGCAAGGCCGACGGAGACCGACCCCAAGGCCGGAACCGAGGCCAGAACCGAGGTTGGAACCAAGGCCGAACCCGAGGCCGAAGCGCCCCTCTCCCCCTCCTCCTCCCCGCGCTCGCAGGCATGGCCTTCCTTCTCCTCCCCCTGGTCGCCCTCCTCGTACGAGCCCCCTGGCGCAGCCTCCCCGAGCAGCTGGCCAGCGCCGAGGTCTGGCAGGCGCTCCGGCTGTCGCTGGTGTGCGCCACGGCGGCGACCGCGCTGAGCCTGGTCATCGGCGTGCCGCTCGCGTGGCTGCTGGCCCGCACCGACTTCCCCGGCCGCGGCTTGGTCCGCGCCCTGGTCACGCTGCCCCTCGTCCTGCCCCCGGTGGTCGGCGGTGTGGCCCTGCTGCTCGCGCTCGGCCGCAACGGCGTCGTAGGACAGTGGCTGGACTCCTGGTTCGGCATCACCCTGCCGTTCACCACGGCGGGCGTCGTCCTCGCCGAGACGTTCGTGGCGATGCCGTTTCTCGTCATCAGCGTCGAGGGCACCCTGCGCGCCGCCGACCCGCGCTACGAAGAGGCGGCCACCACCCTGGGCGCCTCCCGCTTCACCGCGTTCCGCCGGGTCACCCTCCCGCTGATCGCGCCGGGCATCGCGGCGGGGTCCGTGCTGGCCTGGGCCCGGGCGCTGGGCGAGTTCGGTGCGACGATCACCTTCGCCGGCAACTTCCCGGGCCGTACGCAGACCATGCCGCTCGCGGTCTACCTGGCCCTGCAGAACGACCCGGCGGCCGCGATCGCCCTCAGCCTGGTGCTGCTGGCCGTGTCCATCGCCGTACTGGCGGGCCTGCGGGACCGCTGGATGACCGCATCCTGAGCCCGATGCCGAACTTTTCCGGCAGGGTGCGAGGCACCCGGACACCCCGTCGGACAACCTCCGGGCCCTTGCCGCCGGACACCCCGGAGGCGAGACCATGCGGGACACCACGTCGGACGACCCCCGAGCCCCTGCCGCCGGACACCCCCGAGGCGAGACCATGCCGGACACCAGGAGAGACCTCCCGGACACTCCCGAAATCATGCCGCACGCTCCCGACACTGAAGCGGGCCCTTGACCAAGCGGGCCCCGAACCCGACCCGGACGTTCCCCTCATGCCTGACGCAACCCCAGCCGCCCCCGACCCCGACGCCACCCGCACCACCGCCGACCCAGACCCCTCACACGCCCCACAACCCCCAGGCCCCCCAGGCCTGGACGCCCGCCTCGTCGTCGAGCACGGCACTTTCCGCCTCGACATCACCCTCACCGCCGCTCCCGGCGACGTCGTCGCCCTGCTCGGTCCGAACGGCGCCGGCAAGACCACCGCCCTGCGCGCCCTCGCCGGTCTCGTCCCGCTCACGGACGGGCATCTGCGCCTCGACGGCGCCGCGCTGGACCGTACGCCACCCGAATCCCGCCCGGTCGGCGTGGTCTTCCAGGACTACCTGCTCTTCCCCCACCTGTCCGCCCTCGACAACGTGGCCTTCGGCCCGCGCTGCCACGGCGCCACCAAGGCGGAAGCCCGCGCCCAGGCCGCCGAGTGGCTGGACCGCATGGGCCTGGCCGAGCACGCCGGCGCCAAGCCCCGCAAGCTCTCCGGCGGCCAGGCCCAGCGCGTCGCCCTCGCCCGCGCCCTGGCCACCCACCCCCGCCTGCTCCTCCTCGACGAGCCCCTGGCCGCCCTGGACGCCCGCACCCGCCTGGAGGTACGCGCCCAACTCCGCCGCCACCTGACCGAGTTCGAGGCCGTGGCGGTCCTGGTCACACATGACCCGCTGGACGCCATGGTGCTGGCCGACCGGCTCGTCGTCGTCGAGCACGGCCGGGTCGTCCAGGAGGGCACCCCCTCCGACATCGCCCGCCATCCCCGTACGGACTACATCGCGCAGCTGGTCGGCCTCAACCTCTACCGAGGGCGGGCCGAAGGCCACACGGTCCGGCTCGACGCCGGCCCCGCCCTCACCACCACCGAAGACCTGTCCGGCCCCGTCTTCGTCGCCTTCCCCCCGAGCGCGGTAACCCTTCACCGCGACCGCCCCACCGGCTCCAGCGCCCGCAACCTGTGGCGCTGCGAAGTGGCCGGCCTGGAGACCCACGGCGACCAGATCCGCGCGGACCTGACCGGCGAACTCCCCCTCGCCGCCGACCTCACGACGGTCGCCGCGGCCGAACTCGACCTGCACCCCGGCGCACCTGTCTGGGCAACCGTCAAAGCGGCACAAACACACGCATACCCAGCATGACTCTCACCGACGACCACGGTGATGACCCCGCCCGGTGCACGACCGGACGGAGCCCTCTCCACGACACGTCAGTACGCGTACCCGTACGCGACATCAGGTCGCGTAGGGACATCAGTCCTCGTACGCGTCCAGCGGCGGGCAGGAGCAGACCAGGTTGCGGTCGCCGAAGGCCTGGTCGATACGGCGCACCGGCGGCCAGTACTTGTCCGCCACCGACACCCCGCCCGGGAAGACGGCCTCCTCGCGCGTGTACGCGTGCTCCCACGCGCCGCCGAGCGCGCCGGCGGTGTGCGGGGCGTTGCGCAGCGGGTTGTCGTCCGCGGGCCACTCGCCCGAGCCGACCTTCTCGATCTCCGCGCGAATCGCGATCATCGCCTCGCAGAACCGGTCGAGTTCGATCAGATCCTCGGACTCGGTCGGCTCGATCATCAACGTCCCGGCCACCGGGAACGACATCGTCGGCGCGTGGAACCCGTAGTCGATGAGCCGCTTGGCCACGTCGTCGACGCTCACACCGGTCGCCTTGGTCAGCGGCCGCAGGTCGATGATGCACTCGTGGGCGACGAGCCCGCCCGGACCGGTGTAGAGCACCGGGTAGTGCGGCTCCAGCCGCTTGGCGACGTAGTTCGCGCTCAGCACCGCCACCTGAGTGGCCCGCTTCAGTCCTTCACCGCCCATGAGCCGCACATACGCCCACGAGATCGGCAGGATCCCCGCGGAGCCCCAGGGCGCCGCCGAGATGGGCCCGACGCCCGTCTCCGGCCCGGCCGCGGGCTGCAGCGGGTGGTTCGGCAGATACGGTGCCAGGTGCTCGCGCACACCGACCGGCCCGACGCCCGGACCGCCGCCGCCGTGCGGGATGCAGAAGGTCTTGTGCAGGTTCAGGTGCGAGACGTCCCCGCCGAAGTGCCCGGGCTTGGCGAGCCCCACCAGCGCGTTCAGATTGGCGCCGTCGACGTACACCTGCCCGCCCGCCTCGTGCACCTGGGCGCAGATGTCGGCGACGTGCTCCTCGAACACACCGTGCGTGGAGGGGTACGTGATCATCAGCACCGCCAGCTCGTCCCGGTGCTGTTCGATCTTCGCCCGCAGGTCCTCGACGTCGATCTCACCGTCGTCGGCGGTCTTCACGACGACGACCTTCATCCCGGCCATCGCGGCGCTGGCCGCGTTCGTCCCGTGCGCGGACGACGGGATCAGGCAGACGGTCCGCTGCTCGTCACCGCGGGCGCGGTGGTATCCGCGTACGGCGAGCAGTCCCGCCAGCTCGCCCTGCGAACCCGCGTTGGGCTGCAACGACACCTTGTCGTACCCGGTGACCTCGGCGAGACGTTCCTCCAGCTCGCGGATGAGCGTGAGATAGCCCTGCGCCTGCTCGACGGGCGCGAAGGGATGCAGCTGCCCGAACTCGGGCCAGGTGACCGGCTCCATCTCCGTGGTCGCGTTGAGCTTCATGGTGCAGGAGCCCAGCGGGATCATGCCGCGGTCGAGCGCGTAGTCCCGGTCGGCGAGCCGGCGCAGGTAGCGCAGCATCGCGGTCTCGGAGCGGTACTGGTGGAAGACCGGGTGCGTGAGGTAGTCGTCGGTGCGCAGCAGCGCGGCCGGGAGCGAGTCCTCGGTGGCCGCGTCGAGCGCGTCGATGTGACCCTCGACCCCGAAAGCGGCCCACACCGCGCTCAGCTGGGCCCGCCCGGTCGTCTCGTCGCAGGCCATGGACACGTGGTCGGCGTCCACGAGCCGCAGGTTGACCCCGTTCTCCCGCGCGGCGGCGACGACCTGGGCGGCCTCCGCGGGCACCCGCGCGGTCAGGGTGTCGAAGTAGGAGCCGTGCACGACCTCGACCCCGCCGGCCGTCAGCCCGGCGGCGAGGATCGTGGCGTACCGGTGGGTGCGCCGCGCGATGCTCTTGAGGCCCTGGGGCCCGTGGTAGACGGCGTACATGGCGGCCATCACCGCGAGCAGCACCTGCGCCGTACAGATGTTGCTGGTCGCCTTCTCCCGGCGGATGTGCTGCTCACGCGTCTGCAGCGCCAGCCGGTACGCCCTGTTCCCGTCCGCGTCCACGGACACGCCCACGAGCCGTCCGGGCAGGCTGCGCGCGAACTTCTCCCGCACGGCCATGTATCCGGCATGCGGCCCGCCGAAGCCCATCGGCACACCGAACCGCTGGGTCGTCCCGACGGCGATGTCCGCACCGAGTTCCCCCGGCGACTTCAGCAGTGTCAGCGCCAGCAGATCGGCGGCGACGGTCACGAGCGCGCCGAGCTCGTGGGCCTGCGCGATGACCGGCTCGATGTCACGGACGGCACCGGAGGCTCCCGGGTACTGGATCAGCACGCCGTTGATCTCGCGCTCGCCGAGCTCGGCCGGGATGCCGTCATCGAGGTCGGCGACGACGACCTCCACGCCGGTCGACTCGGCACGGGTCCGGATCACCGCGATGGTCTGCGGCAGCACGTCCGCGTCGACCAGGAACAGCCCCTTCTTGTTCCTGCCCATGCGCCGGGACAGCGCCAGCGCCTCGGCGGCGGCCGTGCCCTCGTCCAGCAGCGAGGCACCGGAGGTCGGCAGCCCGGTGAGCTCGGCGACCATGGTCTGGAAGTTCAGCAGCGCTTCGAGACGCCCCTGGGAGATCTCCGGCTGGTAGGGCGTGTAAGCGGTGTACCAGGCGGGGTTCTCCATCACGTTGCGCAGGATCACGGGCGGCGTGAAGGTTCCGTAGTACCCGAGTCCGATCATGGAGTCGAGGACCTGGTTGCGATCGGCCAGCGACCGCAGCTCGGCCAGCACCTCGGCCTCGGTCCGCGCACCGGGCAGGTCCAGCGCGTCGGCGTTCTTGATCACGTCCGGCACGGCGGCGGCGGTGAGCTCGTCCAGCGAGCCGTACCCGACCTGGGCGAGCATCTTGGCCCGCGCTTCCTGGTCGGGCCCGATGTGGCGCTGTTCGAACGGGATTCCCTGCTCCAGCTCCGAGAGCGGAATGCGGTGGGCGGTCATTGCGGAGGCCTCCTGGTCTGACGCGACCTTCGAGGGGCACCACGGCACGGGTACCCGGACGGCCTCCCCCTCTGTCATCTCAACCTGAGAGCTTCACCGGGCACCCGAGGGCGCCCGGTTTTCACCGTCGGTGAGAGCGGAAGCCGTCGACACCCGCCCTGCTTTCCAGAGTGACCTCGTCCATGCGGTACGTGGGCCTGAGAGATTCCGGGGAGGATTTGCTCCTTCGGCGCCTCCGGTGATGTCTGGAGGACTCTCCCGCATGGGATCAGCAGCCGTTTGTCAGCGTACCAGCGCGGTCAACGCCCGAGCGTTCGAGTGGCCGCCTCCCTGAATGTGCTCTTTCGTAGTGCTTACGGATGAGTTGCGACCCTAGTGGAGGGCCCGTGCAGAGCGACATCGATCCGCGCAACCTGATCGGCCGCAAGGCGTTCGACCGCAACGGCACCAAGATCGGGACGATCGACGAGATCTACCTCGACGACGCGACCGGCGTACCCGAGTGGGCGGCCATACGCACCGGCCTCTTCTCCCGGGACGCCTTCGTTCCCCTGGAGCCCAGCGAACTGATCGAGGGCGCCCTCCGCGTCCCCTTCGACCGCGCCCTGATCAGGGACGCCCCCGACTTCGGCGTAGGCCGCCACCTCTCCCCCGAGCAGGAACTCCAGCTCTACCACCACTACGGCCTCGACCTGTCCGCCCCTCCCCCGCTCCCGGACCACGACTTCGGCAAACTGGCCGGCACGGACGATCCCTGACGCCCCCACCGACCCCGAGCCGACAGCCCAGCCCCCACGCACACCCCACGGTCCAACCTCCTCCCCAAGCCGCACCACCAGCCACAACGCACCCCCCTCCACAGACCGTCGCAGCCCAGGCAGACCGCACCCCCACGACTCGGCCTCAGTCCCCCTGCCCCCGCCACACCGCACCCCGCGAAGGCCCCGCACCCCCTCCGCCACGCACCCACCCGCAACCGTCACACGGTGAGCCGCACCATCACCACCAACCGTCACCCACGACGGCAGTCACCGCGCCGCGTCACCACCAGCCGTCCCCGACCACGGCCGTCGCACAGTCACCCCCCACAGCCGCCACACGCCATCGCCTACGGACCCAGCCCAACCACGGGCCACGACTGCCCCAGCCCGACCACGGGCACAGCCGCACCCGCACCCGCCCAGCACACAGGCGACCGTCCCCGCCTCCCCCGCCCATCCGCGGGCAGTCGTGCCGCTGGGACGGCACGGGCGGGCACGGGCGGCACCCCCGCAAGCGCCGGGCTGCGCAGCTGCGCCACCCCACCCCCGCCGGTCCCACCCGCACGCACCCAACCTCCGCGCACCCCAGCTCCCCGCCGCTCCGCACGCACGCCGGTCACAACCATCACGCCGAGACCTCCCCCGCCGGAGCACCCCCACCCCCGGCCCTCGCCTCCGTCCCAGAACTCCCCGCCACCAACGGCAGCGGCTCCGCCGGCTGCAACCCGGGGTCGTCGACGCGAAACGTCCGCACCCGCCCCGGCTCCGAGTCAGGCGTCTCGAACCGCACGGTCACCCGCCCCAGCCCGCTCCCCTGCACCCACCCATGCCCGTACTCGGCATGCCGCACATCGTGCCCCGACGGCCACCGCCGCTCGACCGGCACCTCGGGCTCCACGGCCGGCCCGTTCTCGGGTGCTTCCACCGGACCGGAGTCCACTCGCTCCCGCTCCCCCGCGGCCTGCGCGAACAGATCCTCCTGCGTGTAGTCGGCCAGCCCGCTGACCCCCACCCCGAGCAGCCGCACACCCCCCGTCGTGTCCACGGAGTCCAGCAACCGGGCCGCGGCCTCCCGCACCACCGCCGGATCGTCCGTGGGCCCGCGCAAGGTCTCGGACCGCGTCAGCGTGGAGAAGTCGTACCTCCGCACCTTCAGCACGATCGTCCGCCCGGACAGCCCCGCCTCCCGCAGCCGCCGCACGCACCGGTCCGCCAGCCGCTGCACCTCCAGTCCCACCCTGACCCGGTCATGGATGTCGATGTCGTACGTGTCCTCCACCGAGACCGACTTCGTCTCCCGCTCGGCCACCACAGGCCGTTCGTCCCGCGCCAGCGCCATGGCGTACAGCCCGTGCCCGTGCGCCTTCCCCAGCAGCCGTACGAGCTCGTCCTCACCCGCCTCCGCGATCTCCTCGACCGTGGTGATCCCGGCCCGGCGCAGATGGTCCCCCGTCGCCGGCCCCACCCCGGGCAGCGTCCGCACCGACATCGGGCCCAGCATGGCCCGCTCGGTCCCCGGCTCGATCACCACCAGCCCGTCGGGCTTGGCCTGCTCCGAGGCGATCTTCGCGAGCATCTTGGACGCGGCGAGCCCCACCGAACCCGTCAGCCCCGTCACCGCCCGTATGTCCGCCCGCAGCTTCACCGCGGCCAGCCGCGCCGACTCCTCGTCCCAGGCCGCTCCCCCGGCCTCCAGGTCCACGAACGCCTCGTCCAGACTCAGCGGCTCCACCAACGGCGACAGGCCCCGCAGCAGCCCCATCACCTGCTCGCTGATCGCCCGGTAGAACGCGAAGCGCGGCACGAGATACGCCGCGTTCGGCGCCAGTCGTCTCGCCTGGGCCATGGGCATCGCCGAGTGCACCCCGAACACCCGCGCCTCGTACGACGCCGTGGCCACCACCCCACGCGGCCCCAGCCCGCCCACGATGACGGCCTTCCCGCGCAGGCTCGGCTTGGACGCCTGCTCCGCCGAGGCGAAAAAGGCATCCATGTCGAGATGCAGGATCGTGGGCGCGCTTCTCACATCTCCGATGCTGCCCTACGCCACTGACAATGCCCCTGCCCAAGAGCGGGCAGGACGGTCAGACCGCCCGGTTGCGCCGCCGCGCCAGCTCATCGGCGGGGTTGGGCCCGACCAGGGTCTCCCCGGTGTCGACCCGCTCGCCGTGCAACTGCGACAGGGCGCTCTCGACGTCCCGCCACACCACGCCGACGGCGATGCCGAAGATGCCCTGGCCGCCTTGAAGCAGCGCGTGGACCTCGTCGGGCGTGGTGCACTCGTAGACCGTGGCGCCGTCACTCATCAGCGTCATGCGCTCCAGGTCTTGGAATCCGCTCTCGCGCAGATGCTGCACCGCGGTGCGGATGTTCTGCAGCGACACACCGGTGTCGAGAAAACGCTTGACCACCTTCAGGATGACGACATCCCGGAAGCTGTACAGACGCTGTGTGCCGGACCCGTAGGCGGGCCGCACGCTCGGCTCGACGAGCCCCGTGCGGGCCCAGTAGTCCAGTTGCCGGTACGTGATGCCGGCGGCCGCGCACGCCGTCGGACCGCGGTAGCCGATCTGCTCGGACGCCATGGACGTCGCCCCTCCGCTGCTCGGCACGGCCGTCGGTCGCTGCGGAGCGTGATCGGCCGCGTTGCTGTGAAGCGGGTACGGACCGCTCGCCCCGAGACTGCGTCCGGGGGCACCCCCAGCCGTACCGTCGCCGCTGCTTCTCACGCCGACCTCCGTCCTTGACCTGCCTTCTCGACGGTAGGCAGTCACCAGGGGTGCGTCAACGATCGCCACACTCGGCACGCCGAGTGATAATCACCCTGAGAGTGGTTTCCCGTACCCCACCGCGGGGAAAGGCTAGCCGAATGCGCTCGAAGCGGGCCGCAGGACGCTCTCACGCGCCGCTGGCAAATGCCGGCATGTGAGACGCCGACGGACACGGACGGGCCCGGCAGGACTGCTCGCGTCCGCCGGGCCGCCCGCGCCTCACTGGCTGCTGGTGCCGAAGTCCTCGGGGGAGATCTGGTCGAGGAACTCGCGGAACTTCTCCACTTCGTCCTCCTGCTCGTCCGGGATCGCGATGCCCGCGTCGTCGAGCACGCCGTCACTGCCGTAGATCGGCGTTCCGGTGCGCAGGGCCAGCGCTATGGCATCGGACGGCCGCGCGCTCACCTCGACGCCGCTGGCGAACACCAGCTCCGCGTAGAAGACGCCCTCACGGAGATCCGTGATGCGCACTTCGGTGAGCTCCTGGCCGACGGCCTCCAGCACGTCCTTGAACAGGTCGTGGGTCAGCGGACGGGCGGGGGCCATGCCCTGCTGCGCGAAGGCGATCGCCGTAGCCTCCCCAGGCCCGATCCAGATGGGGAGGTAGCGGTCGCCTCCCACTTCACGCAGGAGCACGATCGGTTGGTTGGAGGGCATTTCGACCCGGACACCTACGACATCGAGCTCGTTCACACAGCAACCCTAGGCCGTGCCCGGGACGTTTGGGTAGTCGGGCAGGAAACGGGTGACCGATCCGCCCCGCGTGACGACCGGTGTCAGGGCAGCCGTACGCCGAGAGCGGTCTGCACCAGCGCAGCGTGCAGTTTCACCGTGAGCCCGGCCAGCTCCTTCGTACGGGCTTCCGCGTGGGCCCTGGTCTGCGGGTTGCGGTGGCGCCTCAGCGGGGCCACGACCTGGTCCACCAGACCGGCCTCACGGTCGGCGGCGGCCTTCATCACCCGCAGATGCCGCGGTTCGATCCCGAACCTCCCCAGCTCGGCGACGAGCGAGGCCACAGTGGCGGCCTCGGCGTCATAGGACCCGTCCGGCAACGGAGCGACGAGCCCGTACGACTCCCACTCCTCCAGCTCCTGCTCGCTGATCTCCGCTGCGGCGAGCAGCTCGTCCCGCCCGATCCGAGCCGCCGTGGGCCCCTCGGAGGTCTCCGGAACGGCCTCGCCGTCCCGCTGGCGTCCCAGGACCGGCAGCGGTACGGCCTCGCCGCGCTCCATGGCGTCCAGATGCTCGCGGATCACCTTGAGCGGCAGATAGTGGTCCCGCTGCATCCTCAGGACATGGCTCAGGCGTTCGACGTCGCCGACGCTGAACTTGCGGTATCCCGAGGGGGTACGCCGCGGCTCGATGAGTCCTTCCGACTCCAGGAAACGGATCTTGGAGATGGTCACTTCGGGAAACTCGTCGCGCAGCACGTTCAGCACCGTGCCGATGCTCATCAGCCCACTGTCCGCGGCGGCGGTGCCGTGCCCGGCACCGCCGCTCGGTGATTGAAGCATGGACCTTCCCTGAGGGTCCCCCCGGACGCAGTCCGGGAGAGGGTCAGTAGCCCCGCTGGCTCGCGTAGAACACCAGCCGGTACTTGCCGATCTGCACCTCGTCACCGTTGTTCAGAGCGACCTGGTCGATCCGCTCCCGGTTGACGTACGTGCCGTTCAGACTGCCCACGTCGGCCACGGTGAACGAGCCGTCCTGGCCGCGACGGAACTCCACGTGCCGACGGGAGACCGTCACGTCGTCCAGGAAGATGTCGCTCTGCGGGTGACGCCCGGCCGTGGTCAGGTCACCGTCCAGAAGGAAGCGGCTGCCCGAGTTCGGACCACGGCGGACCACCAGAAGCGCGGACCCGAGCGGCAGCGCGTCGACGGCCGCCTGCGCCTCCGGGGAGAGCATCGGCATCTGCGTCTGGCCCGTGACCTCGGCGTCGTAGGCCTCGAGCCCGGAGATGGAGATCGTGGACGTGGTCTCGGAAGGACGCTCGGCCGTCGCCCCGGCCCGCAGCGGCGCCCCGCAGTTCGAGCAGAAGCGGCTGTTCTCCGCGTTGCGGTTACCGCACCTCGTACACACCAGGGCCGACATGGACGGATCCTCCTGCCGCGGCTGCCCCCCAGGGGCGTTGGACGCATACGGGTCGGCGGAAAACCCTCCACCCGTACTTGAGGTTGACGGTTGCCCGAAACCTATGCCTCCGGACTGGGCAGGGTCAACAGACGGCGCGCCCTGACCTCCGGAAACGTCACCGCCCGGACCACCGACCTGGTCCCGGAACAGCGGCCGCTGGCCTTCCGCGTCAGGCTGTGCGCGATGGCGGGCGGTCGCATTGGCGCTGCCCTCTCGCGCGCTCTTGCCGAACAACTTCGCAAACAACTTCACGGGCGATTCCCCTTGACCGAAACAGACCCGCCCGTGGGGCAGGACGAACCCTGATTGAACACACCGGTCGACCCGGACATCCTCACAACGTCCGTATCCACCAGACAGTTTCCACCACGCACCACCCAATCGGTGCGCCGACCCCCCGCAACCTCATGCCCTAGCCGGACGTCAGCCATGCACCCCCGGTTCACCGCGAGGACGACCGAGCGTAGTCAGGCCGCTTCGCTGCTCGCAAGGCGTCCACAATGATCTTGTCCGAGCGTTCGACGGTCACGGTGGCCTGCTCCTTCTCAAGAGTCTGCACCACACCTCCAGGGATGTTCAGCGCCGGCTCGAGGTCCTGCGGCTGGCCGATGACCTTGAAACGAAAAGGAGCTTTGATCTTGTTCCCGTCGACGCCCACGCCGTTGCCGGAATCCGTCAGGTAGGTCCCCGCGACGACGCGCACGCCGTTCACCTGGATCGCTTCCGCGCCGGCCGCGCGCAGCTCCTGGACCGCGTCGAGCAGCATGTCCGCCTCGACCGTCCCCTTGGTGTCGCCGATGGTCATCGTGATGCCGGGCCCCTGCGCGGCCACCGTGCCGGCGAGGATCCCGAGCTGCCTCTCCTTCTCGACCGTCTGCTTGCGGGCTTCCTCGGCCTGGTCCGAACTGTTCTCCAGCTCGTCACGCTGCTTTTCGAGGCCCTGCTTCTCGTCTTCAAGACGCTGCGTACGGTCGTCCAGTTCATCGAGGATGCGCACAAGATCTTCCTGACGCGCACCCCGCAGCGCGCTGCCGCTGTCACTGTTCGACGCGACCTGGACGGCCAGGCCGAAGCCCAGGCCGAACAGGAGCAGGGCCACGATGAGTTGGGCCCTGGTGACGCGCGGCGGCCACAGCCCCTTCACCAACCGCTGGCGACCGGTCAGCTGCGGCTCCGCCCGCCCGCCGTCCCCGGCCGGAGGCCGCGCCCCGGCGGGCACTTCCTCGGGCAGCTCCTTGCGCAGCCTGTTGTCCGGTGTCTCGTCCTGGTTGCTCATCGGCCTCACGCCCGGAACACATGCCTACGGATCGCCGCGGCATTCGAGAAGATACGGATTCCGAGGACCACGACGACACCGGTCGACAACTGGGCACCCACACCCAGCTTGTCGCCCAGGAACACGATCAGCGCGGCCACCACCACGTTCGACAGGAACGACACGACGAACACCTTGTCGTCGAAGATGCCGTCGAGCATGGCCCGCAGACCTCCGAAGACGGCGTCCAGTGCCGCCACGACGGCGATCGGCAGATACGGCTCGACGACCGCCGGAACCTCGGGCCGGACCAACAGGCCGGCCACGACACCCACGACGAGGCCCAGTACGGCGATCACGATGTGTCCTTCTCAGTTTTCGGCTGTGCTGGCTGTGCTGTACGTACGATCACACTCGGTGCCGCGGGCAGCCGGAGCTCGTCCTCCACGGAGATGGCGGTCCGGATCCCGAAGTTCTCCTGCAGGGCGTGCAGGTAGAGCCCGTCGGCGCTGTTCTGGAACCTGGTGCTCAGCCGCTTCCCGTCCCCCACGGCAAGCACCGTATACGGAGGCACGAGTGGCTTGTTGTCGACCAGTATCGCCTCGCCCGCGGCGCGGATCGCCGACAGGGCCGTCAGCCGCTGCCCGTTGACGGACACTGCCTCGGCGCCCGACTCCCACAGCCCGTTGACCACCCGCTGCATGTCGCGGTCGCGCACGCGTCCGGTGTCGGAGAACCCCGAGGTCTCGCGCGGACCGCCGTCGCCGCCCGCGGTGGCATCCTTGGCGTCGTCGACGACCAGCTTCACTCCGGGGCCGTGCACCTCCGTGGCGCCCGACAGGAGACCCAGCAGCTCGGTCTGGTCACTGTCGCCGCTCTTCTTCAGGGCCTCACGCTGCCGTGCGCTCACGTCGTCGCGCAGCTCGTCGACAGTGTCCTCGAGTTTGTCCGCGCCCTCGGTCTCCTGGTCGATGCGGTCGATCAGTTCCTCGCGCTCCTTGGCGACGACGGGCGCCGCCACCCGCGCCTGCGCCGCTCCGACCGTCACGACGAGGGCCGCGAGCACCAGCCCTGCGGCAAGACCGAGCTTCGCCCGGAGCGTCTTGGGCATACCGCCCGTGCCGTCGGCCTTCTTGCGTGCGGCGGCCTCGGCGTACCCCTCGTCGAGGCTGTGGTCCATGACGTTGGTGAGCAGCGACATGGACGCGTCCGGACGCGACGTGCGCGTGGGGGTGCTCCGAACGGGGGGCTGCTGCGGCATGCCGCACATCGTCCCACGTCGCGACCACTACCTCCGAACGGCCCCACCGGCGCGCCGGACAGGCCCCCTTGGGGACGCTTGTCCGGCACGCGCGCGTGGTACGTGTTTTCAGCGCCCGGCGCTGTCCACGACCGCCGCCCACTCGTCGAGCAGGGCCTGCGCGGAGGCGTCGTCGGGCCCCTCCGCCCACAGATGGGTGACAGCCTCGGCCGGGTCGGGCAGCACCATCACCCAACGTCCGTCGGTCTCCACCACCCGCACACCATCGGTGGTGTCCACGAAGCGATCTCCGGCCGCTTCCACGACCCGCCGCATCACAAGGCCCTTGACGGCCCACGGAGTCGCCAGATCCCGCTTGAGGACGTGTGCCCGCGGAATCCGCGCGTCGATCTGGCTCAGCGTCAACTGCGTCCGCGCGACCAGCCCGATCAGCCGTACGAAGGCCGCCGTGCCGTCGAAGACGCTGCTGAACTCGGGAACGATGAAGCCGCCCTTGCCGTCCCCGCCGAAGATGGTCGACTCGTCGCGTCCGAC
Organism: Streptomyces sp. NPDC003011; assembly: GCF_053591515.1. NCBI lineage: Bacteria > Bacillati > Actinomycetota > Actinomycetes > Kitasatosporales > Streptomycetaceae > Streptomyces > Streptomyces sp. NPDC003011. The sequence goes on along the minus strand of NZ_JBSFTY010000070.1, from coordinate 2,998 downwards.
CCGGGTCAGATCGTCGGGCGAGGTCGTCGTCCACTCCACCTGCGTCCCGTGGTACGCCGCGACCTGCTCGGCGATCCGCGTGGTGGTCACCGGCAGCGCCACGCGCCCGCTGCGCCGGTCCGCGGCCACCAGGTCGAGCATGACGAGCAGCGCCCGGTCGTCCTCGATGATGCGGCCCTTCTCGTCCACCAGGGACAGCCGCTCGCCCACCGGGTCGAAGCGCACACCGAACGCGGCGCGCGAGGACGCGACTATCTCACCGAGCCGCACCAGCCCCGACCGGCGCATGTCCGCCGTCTCGGTCGGCCGGGACTCATCGAGACCAGGATTGATCGTCAGCGAGTCCACTCCGAGCTTGCCGAGCAGGCTGGGCAGGACGAGTCCGGCACTGCCGTTCGAGGCGTCCACGACGACCTTGAGACCCGACTCGGCGACACCCGTCGTATCGACGTTGCGCAGCAGCGACCCGGTGTACGAGTCGAAGACGCTGGCCGGGAAGTGCAGGTCCCCGATCTCGCCGGGGAACGCCCGCCGGTACTCCTGCCGCGCGAACACCCGGTCCAGCTTCCGCTGGCTGCCCTGGGACAGGTCGGCACCCTGCCCGTCGAAGAACATGATGTCCACGGAATCCGGCACTCCGGGCGTGGTCCGGATCATGATTCCGCCGGCACTGCCCCGTCCGGTCTGCTGCCGGGCGACGGGCAGCGGCACGTTCTCCAGGTCGCGTACGTCGATGGCGCTGGCCTGGAGAGCGGAAATGACCGCCCGCTTGAGCGCACGGGCACCTCGCGAGTGGTCGCGAGCCGTGGTGACGGTCGAGCCCTTCTTGAGCGTGGTGGCGTAAGCACCGGCAAGCCGCACGGCCAGCTCGGGCGTGATCTCCACGTTCAGAATTCCGGACACCCCCCGCGCGCCGAAGAGATGCGCCTGCCCTCGTGACTCCCAGATCACCGAGGTGTTGACGAACGCCCCGGCCTCGATGGTCTTGAACGGATAGACCCGCACGTTGCCCTGCACGATCGATTCTTCACCGATCAGGCATTCGTCACCGATGACCGCGCCGTCCTCGATCCGCGCCGCACGCATGATGTCGGTGTTCTTTCCGACGACGCATCCACGCAGATTGCTGTGCTGCCCGACGTACACGTTGTCGTGGACGACGGCCCTGTGCAGAAAGGCTCCGCTCTTCACGACGACGTTCGAGCCGACGACCGTGTGCTCACGGATTTCCGCGCCGGCCTCGACCTTGGCGTAGTCCCCGATGTAGAGGGGCCCACGAAGTACCGCGTCGGGGTGCACCTCTGCGCCTTCGGCCACCCATACGCCCGGCGAGATCTCGAAGCCGTCGAGCTCGACGTCGACCTTGCCCTCCAGGACATCGGCCTGCGCCTTCACGTAGCTCTCGTGCGTGCCGACGTCCTCCCAGTAGCCCTCGGCGACATAGCCGTAGACCGGCTTGCCCTCCTTCATCAACTGCGGGAAGACATCACCGGACCAGTCGACAGGCACATCGGCCTCGACATAGTCGAAGACTTCCGGCTCCATCACGTAGATGCCGGTGTTCACGGTGTCCGAGAAAACCTGGCCCCAGGTCGGCTTCTCGAGGAAGCGTTCGACCTTGCCCTCCTCGTCGACGATCGTGATGCCGAACTCCAGCGGATTCGGCACACGCGTCAGACAGACGGTGACCAGCGCACCCTTTTCCTTGTGGAAGTTGATGAGCTCGGTGAGGTCGAAGTCGGTCAGGGCATCACCGGAAATTACGAGGAAAGCATCGTCCTTCAACGCCTCTTCGGCGTTCTTGACGCTTCCGGCAGTACCGAGTGGCTTCTCCTCATTGGCATAGGTGAGCTCCATACCGAGCTCCTCACCGTCACCGAAGTAGTTCTTGACGAGTGAGGCCAGGAACTGAACAGTAACGACGGTCTCATTGAGCCCATGCCTTTTGAGCAGCCGCAGAACGTGCTCCATGATCGGCCGGTTGGCCACCGGCAGGAGCGGCTTGGGCATGCTTGAGGTCATAGGGCGAAGGCGTGTGCCCTCGCCTCCGGCCATCACGACGGCCTTCATGTCGGAAGCGTCCTCCTCTAAGACGAACGGTCTAGCCGACTTCACCCGTCCAGATTGTCCCGCACTTTTCCCCCGCGGGCCATCGGGCCGATACAGCCACAGCAATGGGCGAGGTCAGTCGGCCGTGGCGTCCGCACGGACAAGGCGGCGGACTTGTACCACGTAGAGGACTCCTGCCCACCAATACAGCGTTGTACCCCATCCGGCGAACGCCCATCCGAAAATCGCAGCGAGTGACGAGATCCATCCACTTCCGTCACTGAGCAGCAGCAGCGGGAAGGCATACATCAGGTTGAAGGTCGCGGCCTTGCCCAGGAAGTTCACCTGCGGCGGCGGATAGCCGTAACGCCTGAGGATGCCCACCATCACCAGGAGAACCAACTCCCGCGCCAGAAGTGCAGCGGTCAACCAGAGCGGCAGAATCTCGCGCCAGGTGAGGCCGACCAGAGTCGACAGAATGTAAAGCCGGTCAGCGGCTGGGTCCAGGAGCCGGCCGAGGTTGCTGATCTGGTTCCAGCGTCGGGCGAGCTTGCCGTCCAGGTAGTCGCTGACGCCACTCAGAGCCAACACCAGGAGTGCCCAGCCGTCACTCTTGGGACCACCGAACTCAGGCCTGAGAATCAGCCACAGGAAGAGCGGCACGCCGGCGAGCCGCGCCATGCTGAGGATGTTGGGGATGGTGAGGACCCGGTCTGTCTGGACGCGGGTCTCCTGGACCTCCACCCGGGAGCCTCCTGTGGGGAACGTGCCAACGATGCTCCCTGACCCTACCTCAACGCAAAAAAGCTCTGGCTCTCGGGCTTGTATGCCCGAGAGCCAGAGCTCTAAAAGGAGTTCGGCGGCGTCCTACTCTCCCACAGGGTCCCCCCTGCAGTACCATCGGCGCTGTAAGGCTTAGCTTCCGGGTTCGGAATGTAACCGGGCGTTT